>CAYWAR010000023.1:8220-14856 GCA_964455765.1 uncultured Elusimicrobia bacterium | reverse complement strand
CTAAACCACCAGCCCGCGAGGCCGAGTCCGGCCACGACGACGAGCAGCGCGGCGGCCCGCGCCCGTCCCCTCAGGGACAGAAGAGCGCAGAGCAGGCAGACCGCGGCCAGACCCGCAAGGGCGGCGCGCGACTGAGCGACCCATAGCCCCGCGGCGCAGAGCGCCGCGCCCAAGCCGAGCGGTATGCGCCACGAGGGAGCCGGAGGATCGGCGAGAAGGCCCAAGGTCAGGATGAGCGCCGGCAGGAAGAAAGCCGCCAGGAATATGGGGTTTCCGAAGGTGGCGATGGGCCGGTCGAGCTGGGGGACGGCCAATATCCAGAGCCCTCCCCGGAGTTGGAGCAGGGAGTAGACGCCCAGCAGTCCGCCGCAGAGAGAGAAGGCGGCCAAGGCCCGCCGCGGCTCGCGCAGCCGCGGCCAGGTCTGCGTGGCCGCGAAGAAAGCGGCTGAGCAGAAGAGCATGCGCGTGAACTCCATGCGGGAGACTCCGCGCTCGGGGGAAAGGAGATAGAAGAGCGCCCCGGAGGCGCCGTAGAGAAGGACGGGGATGTCGAGGGGCGTGCGCGTCCATGCAGCCGGCCGGCTAAAGAGCCAGGAGGCCGCCGCCGCGCTCAGGAGCAGCCATACTCCGGTTTCGACGGCCAGGAGCTTGTAGCGGAGAATCTTTTGGTCGGGAACGAATGCCAGGGCGGCGAAGGTCAGTATCCACAATGACAGCAGGAGAGCGGGACCTATTCCGCTCTCCTGCTGTCGTTGCGGCGTTGAGGGCCGTTTCTTGTCTTTCATCCGCGCCGGGAGCGCGCCCGCCGCCGGAAGAGGGAGTCGACGAGCTTCTCCTGGCGCGCGAACATCCTGCGTCGGTCCGCCGGCCGCCGGTCGTCGTAGCCGCGCAGATGGAGCACTCCGTGCGTCACGAGCGTCGCCAGTTCCCGGCTCAGGCCGTGGCCCAGTTCCCGGGCCTGGCGCCCGGCCGTGTCGAGGCTGACGCAAACGTCCCCGAAAGGAGGAGTCTCCGACCTGCCGGGTTTTCCCCGGAGGGGCTCATGGCGGAAGGCGAGGACGTCGGTGGTCCGGTCATGGCCCAGGAAGTCGCGATTGATGCGGCGGATCTCCTTGTCGCCTATGAGCACGACGCAGAGCTCTCCGCGCCGGCGCGAGTCGGAGCCCAGGGCGAGCCAGGCCGCCTCGAGGAGCAGGGCCCGGACCCGGCCGCCGGGCGGTCTGCCCAGGAGCTGGAGCTTCATTTGCGTTTCTCCCAGGCCTCGAAGGCCCGGATGACGAGCTTGACTAAGGGGTGGCGGACCACGTCCTCCTCGTGGAAGCGGACGAAGCGGATGCCCGATACGCCCTTGAGCACCTCCTCCACCGCGACGAGGCCGGAGCGTCCGGTCTGCAAGTCCACCTGGGTCACGTCGCCGGTGACCACCACGCGGGAGCCGGTGCCCATGCGCGTGAGAAACATCTTCATCTGCTCGACGGTCGTGTTCTGGGCTTCGTCGAGGATGATGAAGGCGTTCTCCAGCGTGCGCCCGCGCATGTAGGCCAGGGGCACGATCTCGACGATCTCGTCGTTTCGCCACATACGGAACTTGTCGGGCCCGAGCATGCTGTAGAAGCCGTCGAAAAGGGGCTTGAGATAGGGGTTGACCTTTTCGTAGAGGTCGCCGGGGAGGAAGCCGAGCTTCTCTCCCGCCTCCACGACCGGCCGCGTGAGCACGATGCGCGATACCTCCCGCGCCTTCAGCGAGCGCAGGGCGCAGGCCACGGCGAGGAAGGTCTTTCCCGTTCCGGCCGGGCCGATGCCGAAGGTCATGTCCCCGCCCAGGATCGCGTCCACGTACTCCTTCTGGCGGGGGCTCTTGGGCTTGATGACCTTTCCGTAGGAGCTCACCAGCACCGTGTCCGAGCCGGTCTCCGCCTTGCCCTCGAAGAAGGGGACGGGCGAGACCGCTTCGGCCCCGGCGTCCGCGGACCCTCCCGCGCGAATGAGGTCGAGGCGCTCCTTGAGGCGGCGATGGGCCTTCTGCACGCGCCCGGCCACGCCCCGGATGGAGACCTGCGGCCCCTCCATGTCGGGATCATGGCGGACGAAGATCTCCACCTGGTGCTCCGCTTCGAAGCGCCGGAGGACGGAGTCTTGCTCGCCCAGGAGGAGCAAGGCCTCCTGGTCCGAGGTCAGAGACAATTTCTTGGTGATCATCCGTTCCCTCCAGGCTTGAAAGGCTCCGCCCTCGCGGGGGGGCGCATCGACGCGGCCGGGGAGATGCCGAGAATGGCGCGCAAGCGCTCCGTCTCCGCGTTCACGCTCCCTCTCGCGCGCAATCCTTCGAGCGCCGCGGACTCGAACTCCCCCAGGTCCAATTCGAGGCCGGACCCGAACAATTCGAGCAAAACGAGGAGCGGCTGCAAAGGCCCGGCTCCGCGGTTCCGGGCGAATCCCTCCGCGAGTTCCCGGGCGCGCTCGCGCAGCCAGGGGACCTCGGGCAGGGAGCGGGGAGCTATCCCCGCGGAACAGGCGGAGCGCAGGGCGAGGGAGAGTCTTGGGGCCTCGCCCGGATCCGATTCGAAAGCGGCCAGGGCCTCCCTCCAAGCGCGCAGAGCCGCTCCCGTGGCGCCTGCCGGGGGCAGGAGGTCGAGCACGGCCCGCCGCCGTGAGCCCGCCGGGAGCGAGTCCAGGCCGAAGCGGAGTCCGCCCAGGGCGCTCAAGGCCGCTTCCAGCGCGCCGGCATCCTCCGCCTCGAAGGCCGCCGCGAGCCCGCGCGCCGCCTCCGCGCACCGCTCTTGGCCGGCCCCGGGGAGCAGGAAGCATTCCATGTCCACCCTGCCCCGGTGCAATACCGCGCCGAAGAAGGCCTCCTCTTCCGGGTGGACGACGACGCGGCAGAGGGTGAGATCGCGTTCCCCCAGGCGACTTGTGCGGCGCAGGCGGGCCAAGGGGACGAGTCTCGGCTCCTCACGGCGCGACACGGATCGGAAGAACCCGAGCGTGCCGCGCAGATGGTCCCTGAAGGCGGCGAGAGCCGCCCGTGTCGCCGGGGCGTCTTCCGGCGCCGTCGTTGCTCGACCGTCCCGGGCCGGGGCATGCGTTTCTTCAGGAGCGGGTTCCGTGTCCGGCGGCCGCTCCAGCCTGCGGGGCGGAGGGAAAAGGTCCAGGAATTCGGCCGGAGAGGCGGGTTTGAACGCTTCTTGGCGGGCTATTTCCGAGAACGCCGCGATGAGCATGCGGTTTCCCTGGCGCCCGTTCTCCGAGAATCGGTCGGCGCGCTCGGCCAGGAGCATCAGCTCGGCCGTGTTCCCGGCGCGGAAGCGGCCGGCGAGCTGGAGCGCCAGCTTCCCGCCCGCGCCGGAAAGCCTCGGGTCCGGGAAGAACACCGCGAGTTCGCGGGAGCCATCCTCCCAGAGGAGGGGGAGATGCCCGCCGCCCTCCTCGGAGCCGATGGGGCTCTGGGCCAGAACGAAGCGCAGGCCGGATGCGGCCGCGGCGTCGAGGAAGGAGAGGGCCGCGGCGTCGCCGAGCCAGGCGCCTTCCGCCTTCCGGCCGAAACGCGACTGGAAGTCGTCGAGGCTCGACGCCAGCGCGGCGGCCAAGGGGCCGCCGTCTCCGGAGCGCGTCCGTTCTCCGCTCGCGAAGGAGGCGGCCACCCGCGCGCTCGGTGGGCCGTCGTCGAGCCCGGCCAGGGCGGCGCCGTGGCCGGAGCATGAGAGGGAGCGGGCATCGGCCTCCAGGATGAGCCGGTAGGCGCTGGGGCGATGGGACTCGATCCAGCCGAGGAGGCCCGGGGAAAAGCTGAAGCCCGCCGCGTCGAGGGAGGAGGCGGGCTCCAGGAGGAGGCCGTCCTCGTCGGTCCGGGCCCCGCGCAGATGGGGTTCGACCCAGCGGTGGAAATAGAGCTCCCAGGGGTCTCCAAACGGCCAGGACGAGGGGTCTTCTCCCTCCTCGATCGCCCAAGGCGTCCGTGCCTGGGGGAGCGCGAAATGGAGATGGACGCAGAGCCGCTTGTTTTTCAACCCAGGTCGTCGACGATGTCCCGGATGTCCTTCTGCAGGCAGGCGAGGGCGGGCGCCTTGCGCAGCGCCCCTCCCTGGATATCGCCGAGCGCGGCGGACAGGCGCAGGTATTCCCGGGGCTCCTCAGTCTCCAGGGCGAAGACATGGCCCCACTCGTCGAGGCCCGCGCACGCGATCACCTGGAGACGGACCGCGGGGATGAGGGCGCACTGGCGCCGGACCTCGTCGACTAGGCCGCGGCCGGAGGCATCGGAGGAGCTCGGCGCGGCCTGCAGGAACAGGAATCGTGCCGTTCCCGGCTCGCCGCCTGCCGCCGCCCCCAGAGCATCGGAAGCGGCACTTCCTCGGGTTATCCCTCGGTCGGCCGCGCCGAGGAAGGAGCGGGAGGGGGTGAGGTATTTCCCCAGGCCGGCTCCCCGGAGGCGTCCGGTCATCTGGTTGAACGCGCCGAGGTCGGGGCTCGCGCGCCAGAGGAGGAGGTCGCCGCTCGCGCTGAGTCCGGTCAAACCGTAGGTCGCCAGCTTCATCTGGCGCTGGAACGTGTCGAAACAGGAGAGGAACTCCTGCTTGGCCACCACTTTCTCGTTTGAAAGGAGCGTGTGATAGCGCGGGTCGATGCGCAGGACTTGGAAGTTCACGAAGGTCGGGGCCGCGCCCGCGGCCGGAGAGGGGGCCTTGGCCGGCTGTGTTTCCAGGGTTTCTGACATCAGTCCTCCTGCCGGGGCAGATCGCTGGGGTAGTCCGCGTCCGGGTCGATCTGCTCCCCGTAGCCGCCGTACTCGTCCCCGGAGGGCCGAGCCTTCCTGGGATCGATCGGCTGGGGCTCCGGCTCATGGGAACGGGTGGAGCCCATGCGTCCGGGCTCCAGGATGAGGATGCGCGTCCGCTCGGAGGCGCCGGCGGTGATCTCCGTTTCCTCATAGGTCGTTATGCCCGTGGAAACGCGCACCGGGAGAAAGGTATCCCCTTTGTAGTGGATCAAGGCCCGTGTGGGGACCCGGAGGACGCCTTTCTTGGCCGAGGCGGCGATCTCGCCCTCCCAGAGGGTGCCCGGGAGCAGGTAATGGTCCTCGTCGAGGTAGACGCTGAAGCTTCCCCCGGGACGGAGCTTTCCGCCGGTGATGTCGAGCTTGAATCGGGTGACGCGGCCCTGGTGCTTGTCGGAAGGATCGTCCTTCCTCCAGAAAATGACGAGTTGGCCGTCCTTGACCCGGTGAGTGTCCCCGGCGCGCACCCGGCCGGTCAATCGGAGCTTGCGAGCGGCCTCGAAGAGCACGGCGTCGGGCTTGACCCATTTCTTGGGGCGGATGAAGGCTTTGAGGATGAAGCAGGTGTCGGGACATCTGACCGGGGCGGGTTTGTACACGCGCTGCCAGCGCGTCTCCAGGACCTGGTCCGGGGTGGTCGCGTTGGCGTCCATCATGGCCGCCAGTTCCTCGTTGGCGAGGTAGGCCAGGTCCGTGGAGGGCTGAGCCCAGGTGTGGGAGGAGGCGAGGACGGCCTCGACCCGGCCGTCGATGGTGGAGCGCAGGCGGAAGACGTCCTCGGTGACCACGGTCCCCTGGGCGCGCACGGTGATGTTGAGCGAGCCCCGCTTGAGCTCCGCGACCTCCTGGGCCGAGACGCCGATGGCCGCGGCGAGGGAGAGGAGCGCGGCGGAGCTCAGCATGCCTTCTCCTTCTGCGCGTCCAGCTTGGCGTTGCCGCCCTTCCAAGAGTGCTTGAGGAAGGCGCGATAGGTCCAGGGCATCTTCTCCTCGAAGGACACCGCCAGGGCCTCGGCGTATCGCTGTATCTCCCACTGCGCGTGGGCTTCGGCGCGCAGGCCGAGGAAATGCATGAGGCTGCGCGCGTTCACCGTCCAGTAGAACTGGGTGTAGAGGGAGACGGGAAGCACCATGCGAGCCAGTTCCCGCGCGACGCCGGCCGCGAGCAGTTTCCGATAGGCGGCCAGGGAGGAGCGCATCTGCTCGTCATAGGCCGCGGTGAGGGCTGGGTGGTCCAAGGACGGCGCGGCCGAGGAGCCCTGCTTGTTCTTTAAGTCCTGGCCCCGCCAGGCGGAGGGGACGTAGTATTCGTCTTGAACCTCGGTATACCTAGCCGAAATTTCATTCGTCGAACTCATTCGATGCCGTATCCACTGGCGCATCACGAAGATGGGGCAGGAGACGTGGAATTTGAAGACCGCCTGCTCGAAGGGGGTCATGTGCTGATGCTTGAGGAGGTATTCGATGAGCTTGCGGTCCTGCTCCGAGCCCTTGGAGCCGCCGCCGTAGGAGACGCGCGCGGCTTGCACCACGCCCCGGTCGCCGCCCATGGTCTCCACCAGGCGCACAAAGCCCTTGTCCAAAACGCGTATCTCGTCCATTCGGTCGCCCCTGATGAGTATATACGATAAAGGAGTCGAAAAAGTTTCCTGACAAAGGTTAGCAAATCAGGCGGAGGGGCGGGGAAGGCCTATTTCTTGGGGTGGATGACGAAGACGATCTTCCAGAGAGGCATCCTGACCCGGCATTGCCTGCGGTTGCCGCCGCAGATGCCGTTGGAGTCTTTGATCAGGATCTGCCCGTTGGCGTCGGGCCGTATGTCCACGAGCAGGGCCACATGTCCGTAGGTCGCGTTGATGTGGC
>CAYWAR010000023.1:3152-8210 GCA_964455765.1 uncultured Elusimicrobia bacterium | reverse complement strand
AGCTGGGGGGATAGACGATCAAGGCGCCGTTCTCGGGCGTCTGGTCCACCCGGAAGCCGAGTTGGGCGGCGTTCCCGGGCATCTGGAAGGCGTTGCCGCCGATGGAGCGCGACCAAGGCGCCATGGCGTAGACCCCCGCGACGCATTGCTCGGCGAACAAGGCGGCGGGAACGGCGAGCAGCCCGATGAGCGACGCCGCGGCGATCCTGCGGAGCATACCCTATAGTTCTATCCCCGCGCAGGGGAATTGTCAAGGGTACTTCCTAGCGGAGAGGGCTCGCGCGAAGGTGACGGGCGCAGAGGCGGGCGAGCGTCTTGAGGTTGGGGTCCGGTTCCATGAGTTCCATGCGCTCGAATAGCTGGGCGACGCGCGTCCTGGAGGACGCGCTCTCGACGATGAACGGGGAGGAGAGGAGAAGGACCTTCATCATGTGGTAGCGGTATTCCCCGCCCCGGCGTCCATCGTAATAGAGGCCGTCGAGGTCTCGTTCCAGGGGAGCGAACACTTCCGCCTCGAGGCGGGAGCGCAGAGCGCGCTCTCGCGACAGAATAGTCGGCCGCCCGTCGAACAGCTCGTGGAGGAGCCGCATGGCCAGGGTATTCTCGGGCGGCCCCGATCGTTCCGATAAAATGTCCAGTGTCTTGGAGCAGATGTCTCTTCCCAGGGACTCGTCGCCCCGGGGGAGGCGCCGGGAGAGCATGGCCAGGCCGGAGAGCGCGTATGTCCGCAGTTCCATGCGGGAGTCCGCAGGGTTCTGGACCGAGGCCGAGTCCAGCAGATACCGGGCGGCCCTTCCGCGGGCCCCTTCGTCGGGAAGCCGGGCGCCCGCCTTGCCCAGGGCTGAGAGCGCCCTCGCGCGGACATGCGCCGCGACGAAGGAGGAATCCGCGGTCCGCTTCAACGCGTCGACGACCGCGTATTGATCCTGGACCTCCAGGTGTCCGGCGGAGGATTCGATCCGGTCGAGCGTCTCCAGTTGGCGCGCGGGGTCTCGGGTCTCGCGAAGAGCCTCGAGCCAGAGTCCCACTTCCCCCTGGCCCGCAGCGGGGGCGAAGCCACGGACCTCCTGGAGTGAGGCGATGAAGGAGGCCTCCTCCATCGCCGGAGACGGCGCCGCGAGCCCGAGGAGCAGGGAGGCGGCCAAGGTCTTCATGTCCCTATCTTGGCCGAAAACCCTCCGGCCCGAAAGAGCCTTGAGTCCCGCCGGGGCAACGGCATCGGACCCAGGGCGGGGGTGGCTGGAAGGCTCAGGGAGGAGTCCCCGCCACCCAGCGCCGAGCCGCTTGCGTCAACTCGTCGTAGGCGGGACCTAAGCGGACATTTCGGGAGCCGTCGGCGCCGCGTTCCACGTGGACCGGGCTCCAATGCTGCTCGGGGGACATGGGATGCCACCAAGGCAGGGGGGCGGGATTGTCCGTGTACCAGCCATGCGGATTCCAGAACCAGCCGAAGGCCAGCACCAGGTCCGCCCCGGCGCCGTAGGCCGCGTCGAAGGCCTTGCGGAAGTAGTCCTCCTGGCGTCCCTCGCTGAAGCCCCGCCACTTCGGTCCGGTCGCGTAGCCGGTCTCCAGCACCCAGACGGGCCGACCGCCCGCGGCGCTCACGGCTCCCGCCACGTCCCGGGCCACCTTCTTGTCGAACATGGGCCAACCCGTGAAATGATTGGCGTATAGATCCACGCCGATGATGTCGAGGTCGTCGGGCGCCGAGAAGGCGCGGATGTCGGCGGAAAGGGACGCGGGGATCTTGGGGCCGAGCCAGTCCTTCCAGGCCATGTCCGCCGAGAAATTATGCGTGGTCTTGAGCTCCCTTCCCGCCCGCTCGCCTTCCGCGTGCACCGTCCGGCAGAGCGTCGATATCAGGGAGCGCAGGAATTCACGGTCGCCCCAGGACTTCTCCTTCACGCGCCAGCCGACCCGCGTGACCAGCCGGGCGATGTTGATCTCGTTCTCCACCTGCCAGAACTCCACGCGCCCGGCGTAGCGGCGCACGCCGGCTCCGACCAGCCAGCGCATCAGCGCCAGGTAGCGCTCGCGTCCGATCCGATCCGGGCTGGCTTCGAGGAGGCTCCCATCCGCGCTCCGATAGCGCACGGCCTCCTTCCGGTAGCCCACGCCCACCACCAGGATCAACTTGATCCCCCGGCCCGTGAATGCGTCCACCAGGCCGTCCATGCGCTCCCAGCGGCCCTCGCGCGCGAGGGCCTCGACCATCGTCTCCATCCAAGCGGGGTCCGAGGCGGCCAGAGCGAGTCCCTCCAGCTCCTCGGCCGATATCTCCGGCAGGGCCTCGTTGAGGGGCAGGTGAGGGCGGTAGTGCGTGCCTCCGGCCTCCTTGAGCATGGCCGCGACTTCCTGCAGGGAGAATTCCGGGATGTCGAAAGGATCGCCCGAATGAGAGAGGCCGATCCCCGACGCTCGGCGAGGGGCGGGGGCGCGCGCGTCCTGCGCCGACGCCGGGCCGATCTCCGGGGCCTGGACCTGCCCCTGGGGCGCGTTCGAACGCAATTCCTCGAGGGCTCCCGCGCGGCAATCGCCCGCCGGGAGCGCGGCGAAGAGGAGGGGGAATAGGGTCAGCGCGCTCATAGGGGCAAGGACTCCAGGTAGTCTTCTCCGCGGTAATCGAAGAGCACGGGGCCCAGCGGCACCCATTTCTTGCGCAGCCAGTCTCCAGGAGCGAGCCCGGGGTCCGGCTTCTCCAAGACCGCGAAAGCCGTTCCCGTGACGGTGGGGACGCCGAGCAGGACATGCCGGAAGGCTTGGATGTCGGTGAGCCGCACGCGAAAGCCCCCGCCCAAGGGCACCGGATCGCCGAAACGCCCGACGTGGAAGAGCAGGGGAGGCAATTTCCCCGAGCCGTAGGAGTAGACGAACGCGGCGTCACCCAGAAAACGTTCTCCCACGCGCAGGTTCTCGCCCCGTGCGGAAGCGGCCAGGAGACGGGTCCTCGACGACGAGGGGACGGTCGCCAGATAGGCGGCTTGAGGGAGCCGATCGCCATAATGCACGGAGGCGATGCCCGCGGAGTCTATTTCCATGCGCTCGCCATCCAGGGTCATCGAGCCTTTGACGCGCACCCGGGGATAATCCGTGGCCGCCAACTCGACTAGGCGCAGACCCAGACGCCCGGTGCCCAGGCCCGGGCTCTCGGGCAGGATCTCCAGGTCGAAGTCCGCCTCCAGCCCGCCGGGCGCTCCGTGGACGGCGCCGGCGATCCAACCCTCTCCCCGGGCCAGGACATTGCGCTTCCCGCCGAGCTCCGGCTTCGCGTCGGTCCCGAACGCCTCCCATTCCTCCACCGGCGCCTCGTGGATCCAGCCCTGGAAAGACCCATCGGGCCTCCCGCGGTAAGCGCGCAGAGCCAAGCGCCCGGTGTCGTCGCTGCGGATGAGGTCCAAGCCGAGCAGCCCCCCGTCGGGAGCCAGGAACCAATGGAAGGTGCAGGCGTAGGGCGTCTTCCCCTCGCCGGAATCCGGCGCCGTGAAGCGCGAGCCCGCGGCGGCGTAGAGGGGGAAGCCCAAGCAGGCCAGCGCCGACGATAGGAGGACTCTCCTCATGGGGCTTTCCCCGATCCGTATTTCGCGTACCATTTATTCATGAAGGTCTCATCGGGATCGAATCTCCTCTTGGCCTCGGTGAAACGCTCCATGTCCGGGTAGGCTTTTCGCAGCTGCTCATCGGAGTAGACGAGCTGGTAGGGGAGATAGAACCGTCCGCCGAGCTCGATGCAGGCTGCAATCAACTCCCGCGTCATGGCCGCCATCTTTTCGTTCTCCTCCGGCGAGATCCTTTGATTGAAGAAGAGGACGAGCGCCAAGCGGTCCTCCGGAGCGTAGGGGAGCATGGCGTCCTTGTCGGCGGCCACTCCGCGCGCCGCGGCCATGGTGAGGGTGGCGCCGTGTTTGAGGACGGCGGAGCGGAGGCGGTCCACGAACTCCGGGAAGCGTTCCGGCGGCAAGAAGTACTCGTTGAGTATCTGCGTCTCCTTAGGGTCGTTGCTGTGGAAGGCGATCATCGGCTCGCTCATCGCCTGGTTGCGCGAGAACCGCCACAGCGAGGCCAGCTTGGGGGCGAGCCGGCCGGACATGAGCCAGAAAAGCTCCTGCCCCCATTTCGATTTGGCGAGGAAAAAGGTCTTATTGAAGAAGGCGGCCTTGAGCTCCTCGAGCTTCTTGCCGTCCATGGAGGGGATGTCGCCGCCTTCCCTGGAGACGTACTTCATGACCGACACCGTTTTAAGGAAGGAGGACGGAGCCGTGGAGAGCAGGGAGTGGACGTACCGGACGCGGGGATCGCCCTTGATGTTCTTGGCGAAATACTCCGGGTAGTCGGCGACCTCCACCATTTCTCCCTCCACGCCGTAGAGCTCGTTGTCGCGCAAACGGATCCGGACGTCGAGCAGGACCCCGACCATCCCGTAGCCGCCGATCGCCGCATGGAAGAGCTCGGGGTTCTCCTCGCGGGAGGCGTTGACGACCCGTCCATCCGCGAGCATGATGCGCATGGAGAGCACCGTGGAACCGACCGGCCCGGAGTTGGGGTTGCTGCCGTGTGCGTTGACCGACAGGCTTCCGCCCACGCTGAAGATGTTGTGGGTCTGGATGACGTCCAAGGAGAGGCCCTGGCCGTCGAGGGAGCGCTGGATGTCGATCCAGCGCGCGCCGCTCTGGACGGTGAGGATCTTGTTCTCCTTGTCCACGCTGAACCGGTTGAAGCGGGCCATGTCCAGCACCACGTTGTTGTCATAGACGATCTGTCCGCCCTGGCTGTGCCGCGCGCCGGCCATCGACACCCTCAGATGCCGCGCGCGCGCGTAGGCCAGCGCCTCGCGGATCTCACCCTCCGTAGCGGGCAGGCGCACGGAATCAACGGGAGTGGGGTTGGTGCGGCTGACATCATCCACCGTCCCGCCCGCCGGCCCGGGCACCTCGGAGATCCTCAGGCCCGGCGTGCCGGGCCGCGGGCGAGGGCTCCCGGCCGCCACGCCCCGGTCCCTCACGGCCGGGGGAACCGCCACCCCCCCCGCGGAAGTCCCGTCCCCGCAGGGGCTGCCGGCAC
>CAYWAR010000023.1:945-3142 GCA_964455765.1 uncultured Elusimicrobia bacterium | reverse complement strand
GCGCATCCCGCGTCCCGCCCTCAGAAGGCGTAAGTCTTCCCGGCCTCCAGGACGCGGTCCCTCACGGCCGGGGGAACCGCCTCCCCCGCGGCGGAAGTCCCTTCCCCGAAGAGGATGCCGGAACGGGTTTTGGCGGCTTCCGGAGATTGGCCGCGGCTCTGGGCGGCGAGGGCCAAGCAGAGAACGAGGGCGTATCCCAAGGGGGGATTCATCGGGCTCCCTCCTTCTCCAGCAGGAAGAAGAACAGGAAATGATCCCTGCCGTCGGGCGCGTGCAGGTAGGCTCTCCCTAATAGGCGGCCGTCGGGGAGAAGGCGGACTTCGTCGCGGATGGAGCTGAGGGGATAGCCGTTGGAGGAATAATCCAGAGCCAGGGCGTCTCCGGAACCCGTCCTCGAGTTCTGTATGGAAGCGGCGAAACGGAAGAGGCGCAAACGGCCGTGGAGGAAGCGGTTGGCGCCCCCTTGGCCGTCGAAGGACTTGCCCTCCCAGACCTTCAAGCTCACCGCGGCGAGGATCTGCTCCAAGGCGGGGATGCGCGGGAGAGGGGCTTGCCGGGCGAAGACCAGCGCCTCCCCCCGCCAATCGCCGGCGATGTCCGCGAGCCGAGGGGGCATGCCCGACGCGTAGAGCGCGGCGTAGATCGATTCCGGATCGAGGGGC
Source organism: uncultured Elusimicrobia bacterium (assembly GCA_964455765.1). Taxonomy (GTDB): domain Bacteria; phylum Elusimicrobiota; class Elusimicrobia; order UBA1565; family UBA1565; genus CAYHRV01. Next base: position 2,480 of record CAYWAR010000023.1, on the reverse strand, counting down.
CGGCCTACGACCGCGGGAGGCTGGGGATCCTCGGGCGAGAGCAGCGGCGCGGCCTGCGCCCCCGAGCCCGCTGCGGGAAGAAGGAACTCGGCGCGGGCGCGTAGAGCCTCGTTCTCTGCGGCGCAGGCCGGCTGGGCCTGTATGACGCACCCGGCCAACAGGGACAGCGATACGGCGGATAAGGCGGACGATCCCATGCTTTCCTCCTGATGACATCGGATCCGCGGCGGCGGTTTCCGGCGACAAAAAACGGGACTCCTCGCGACGGCTGAAAGCCGTATCGAAGAGTCCCGTGGGTCCACCCCATTGTCGGCGGGGTCGCGTTTCACCCCGGAGCCTATCCTCCGGGTTACACAGGGAAAAAATTATGGTGCAAAGAGCAAGCTACTGATGCAGTATAGCCGTCCAGCTGACATTTGTCATGGGCCTTTGGACCTGATCCCCTCTGGGCCTTTCGGGCCGGAACGGCGTGCCGCTTATTTCTTGTCCTTGAACGTCGGAGCCGGGGGCAGGGCCTTGCCTTCGTCGCGGAACTTGATCATGTCCGGGAGCCGGCGGGCTTCCTCCATGCGCGTGAGCGTCCAGGAGGCCAGAGCGTCGCTGGGAAGGAGAGCCTCCCCCTTCCACTGGTGGAAGAGGCCTTCCAGGGCCTTGCGCATCCGGCGTTCCGAGCCGTCCTTGGCGAGCAGGCAGGGCACGGCGATGACGCGTCCCTGGGAGCTCAGCTCGCGCACCGCGTCGCGCAGCTCGCGCAGGGAGCTTTCCTTGGCCCCCCGTCCGATCTTCTTGCCGAGGTCGGGCGCCGTGCCCGGGACCTTCGGGGCGTCGCTGCGCAGGAGCACGGCGCGGGCGTCGCGGAACTTGCCGGCCTCGCGCACCCGCTTGGCGTGGCCCTGGAGCGCGCGCAGGCGGGCCTCGCTGCCCTGGTCGTCCGCGCGTCCCAGCTCCACGACGATCACCGCGTCCCTCTCCGGCTCGCGGCTCATCTGCAAGGCGCGCTCGGAGAGCGCCTGCGACACCGCGGGATCCTCGTCGAGGGCCTGCGTCATGGACAAGGGGATCTTGGTGAGCGCCCGTTTGATGCGTGCGCTCCCCATGCGGGAATGCTCGCCCTTCATGACCCCCTCGGAGGGATACTGGGCGATGCCCAGCAGGTAGCGCGCCTGCTCGAGGTCCGGGTCGTCGGAGCGGAGGTAGAGCGGGACGACGGCGATCTTCTTGACGCGGGCGGTCTTGAGCTTCTCCAGGGAGCGCAGGAGATCGGAGGTCCCCGGGGAGCCGGCGTTGACCTCCACGGGGATCTCGGCGCCCAGCGATTTCGCGAGCGCCTGGGAGAATTTCTTCCATTCCTCCCCGCCCCCCTGGCCCAGCACAAGCAGGCCGAGCTCCTTGGGGCCGAAGCCTCCTTGGGCCCAGGCGGATGGGGGCAGGGCCAGGGCCAGCGCGGGCAGGAGAGTGCGCAGGGCGGCGAGAGTTCTCATGATCGTTCCTTGCGACGCGGCGTAAACATCTTCCTCAACCAGCCGCCGACTCCC
>CAYWAR010000023.1:0-935 GCA_964455765.1 uncultured Elusimicrobia bacterium | reverse complement strand
AGGCACGGGTTACGAATTCGAAAACTCCGTCGTGGGAGGCCGCATTCCGCGCGAGGTGCGTAGCCGGTGAGGAAAACCTCGAAACGCCTCTGGGGACACCCCGATTTTACCCTGAGACCGGTGGCCGGGTCCACTTCCACGACGGAGACGCCCTCGGGCTTGGGCCAGGGATCGCCCGGGGCGGGCTGCGGGGAGGCCTGGGAGATGAAGCGGCCCCAGAGGGGGAGCGCGCTCTCGGCTCCGGAGAGGCCCAGGCGGGCGGGCTGGTCGGAACCGGTCCAGACCCCGGCGGCTAGGCGCGGGGTATAACCGATGAACCAGGCGTCCTTCCCATCGTTGGTCGTGCCGGTCTTGCCCGCGGAGACGTCCCGCAGGCCCCAAGAGTCGAGGCCCCGCGCCGTGCCGGTGAGGACCACCTCGCGCAGGAGGCTCGTCATGATGTACGCCTCCGCCGGGCTGATGGCGCGGACCGGCTGGGGGGCGTGGTACTCGAGCATCTCGCCTTCCGCGTCGACGGCCGCTTCCACGGCGTAGGGCTCCACGCGCAGGCCCCCGTTGGCGAAAGGGCAGTAGGCGCCCGTCAGTTCGAGGAGGCTCAACTCGAAGACCCCCAGCGCCAAGCCCAGGTCGCTTTGGAGCGGGCTGACCACGCCCATGCGGCGGGCGAACTCGATGATCCTGCGCGGGCCCACGGCCTCCGCCAAGCGGACCGTGGCCAGATTCAAGGATAGGGCCAGCGCCGTGCGCAGCGGGACCGCCCCCAGATATTTCCCGTCGTAGCTCCGGGGCTTCCAGGTTCCGGCTTTGGACGGGAAGGACTTGGGCTCGTCTTGGAGAATGGACGCGGCGGTCCAGCGGCCGCTCTCCTCCGCGCCCTCCGAGAGCGCCGCGCCGTAGACGAAGGGCTTGAAGGCGGAGCCGGGCTGGCGGCGTCC
>CAYWAR010000022.1:0-15120 GCA_964455765.1 uncultured Elusimicrobia bacterium | reverse complement strand
GACTCCAATCTAGATCTTCGGAACATCAATCGGGCCATCGCGTACATCTCGAGTTTGGATTACGCCCCAATGGACGACAAGAAAGCCTTGTTGAAGGAACAAATAAAGGAAGCCTTTGCCGATGTGCCCTATCCCGGCGATAGAGCCCTGGATTCGGCGGGCAATTCTCAGGACGAGGAGATCATCGAGGCCTTCAGGGGCAGGCATTGGAAGGATATGCCGGTAAAAAACATGCTTGAGAAGCATCATGTCGCCTGTGGCTGGGCCGATATGACATTTCAGGCCTTTCATTTCTATTTGCCCGGCTTCATGCTGGTGACCTTGGACCGGCCCCGATGCGAGTGGAAAGGGAAATGGGCTCTTATCCATCAGTTCGCTCCCGTCGTGCCGGTCGCGCCTGATCCTAATTTACCCCCTGATGAGATCGCGGCCTACAATCGGCAATGGGAGTCCCTTGCGAGGCGGCATGAGGTAAGGATGGCCTTGCTTTGGCCGGCGCAGAGGAAGGCGGTTATAGACTTTTTGACTTATCTTAGGGACGTTGCGGAGTGTGATAATCCGGATATCGGCAGGGCGATCGCGTACATCTCGACCCTGAAGCACATGGCTCCTAAGTTGTTTTCCCGACGCGCATGATGCACCCATATAAGATATGACGCTCTGAATGGCCTGGCAACATGTCAGGGCTTGATTGCGGCGAAGTAATTCCAGTGACGGATTGTAAATGTGATGACGAAATGATGCCTCTCGGCGAGAGGCAGGCGCAAAGCAGGGGACAAATAATGTTCCGCCATGTCCGTTGTCTCTCGTTCCTCGCTCTTCTTTCATGGATGTCCCATCCTTCCCCAGCTCAGGCGGGGTTCTTCGACGACCTGACCGACCGGGGCCGGCGCATGCAGGACTGGGGCCGGCAGGAGCGGGGAATGTCCGGGAGCGCCGCCAAGGCCTCGGGCGAGGGGCTGGAATGGCTGGGGCGCGCCTTCGGCGGGGGCAAAGGGGGCGGGGAAGCGGTGCTCCCGGGCGGGGGGACTTCCCCGCAGCAGAGAGCTCCCGCGCAGGCTCCCCAAGAGGTCGGATTGGCCACCGAGGCCGGTCCCCGGCAGGCCAGGACGGAATGGGTGGTCCCGGCGGGGCTGGCCAAGTCGGCGTTCACCGCCGCCGTAGGGAATAAAGTCGCAAGACCTTCGGCCGAGGGAGCGTCCGCCGGGGGCTTCGTCGTGCCCAAGGGAAAGGCCTGCGAGGACGCCTCCTGCATGGGCAAGCCCGCGGTCAAGGCCCAGCCGAAATCCGGCGGGGGCGAGCCGCGCATCATGGTCCCCACCGGGAAGAAGAAGGAGCCTTTCACCCAACTCGCCAAATGTCCGAACGGTCAGCGCACAGAGGTCTCCAATCAGCCCCGCAAGGGGGACCTCGCCTGCGTCAAGGTCTCAGACCAACTTCTAAAGAAAATCACCTTGGATGGGGGAGGGGATAAGAAGAAGACGGGCCTTCTTGAGAAGTCCCTCAAGGGCATGGTCGACAAGAGCCCCACGGCCAGGCGCCTGGCCGAGCGCTGGGTCGACGAGGGGCTCAAGGGCGAGGTCAAGTTCGAGGAGATGCAGTCCACCCAATACAAGGGGCCCGACGGCAAGGACGATTTCTACGGCATCATGGGCTTCGCCCGCCCCTGGACGGACCCCATCGAGGTGCGGCTCAACGACAAGTACGTGGAGACCGGCCGCGACTTCAAGGGGACCTTGGCCCATGAACTGCTCGGCCACGGCCTGGAGCACGGCGTGGCCAAGAAGAAGGGGAACGATTTCTCCTACGGGCTCTACCGGGGAGACGAGACCGGCGCCCTCCTCGTCGGCGCGCGCGTGGAGCAGGAATTGGGGATGAAGGTGCGCAACGGCAGGGTGACGAGCTACCTGCGCGACCCCGAGGCATATTACCAGCAGAACATGTTCCTGGCCCCGGCCTATGCCCTGGGCCTTTCGCTCGAGGAGATGAAGGACCCGGTGCGGAGCCTCCAGGAGCACAAGGAGCTGGTGAGCGCGCACCGCTCGGAGCTCCTCGAGAGGCGCAAGGAGCTCGACGAGGCGATCAAGAAAGACATCAAGAACAAGGGCTTGCGGGAGCAGCGCGGCGAGGTGCAGGTCAGCATCGACACCCAGGACGAGAGCCTTGGCGCTCTCGACGATTACGTGGGCGCCTTGGAGGGTGACGAGAAACTGCTGGAGCGGGTGCGCAAGGACGCGGAGAGCGAGCAGTTCAAGGCCTACCAGAAGGCCCTCGATGAGGACGCCGAGTATCTGCGCAAGGCTCTCTATCCCCCCAAGAAGAAGAAATGACCTCCCGAAGCTCCGCCGCGGCGTTGGCCCTCGCGCTCTCGCTCCCGGCCGCGGCCGCGGCCCCCTCAGGAGAATCCATGCCCTGGCAGAAAGTCGTCTTGGAGAAAGGAATCAGCCTGGAGGCGCCCCCGGCTTGGAAAGTCGCCAAGCGCTGGGACCGCAAAGACCCGGAGGCCGTGCTCTCCGCCTATTCCCAGAGCATCCGGGTGAGGCTCTACGGGGGGAAGGGGTCCTCCTATGCCACTATCGAGGAGTTCCTCGACTCCCCCGAGGCGAAAGCGGGCGCGGACAAGTCCGTTCCCACGGGCAAGGTCAAGGTGTCCGGGAAGGAAGCCGAGGGCTACCGCCTGGAATACCAGGGCGAGGCGGGCAGTCCCGAGGTGGCCCGCTCCCAGAAGTATCGCGTGGTCAAGGAGTTCTGCGTCCTGCCCGCGGGGAAGCGTTTCTTCGTGCTCAGCTACACCGTCACGGCCGGAGCCCTCCTCAAGAAGCCGGAACTCGACGAGGCCCTCTGGACGCGTTTCCTCTCTTCCTTTCAGCTGTCTTCTTGATTTCTCCATTATCCCGGGATCGCGGGAATTCAGGCAACCCAGAATTGCCGCGATCCCGGTCCCCGGTGTATTGACAAAAGGGGGTACATGGCCTTTAATTACTAAGGCCACCCAATGAACTTCCTCTCCTCGGGCCTTTTCAAGCGCTTCATCCTGGCGATGGCGGCCCTGGCCCTGCTTCCCTCCATCTTCATGGGGTTCCAGCTCCTGCGCATCAGCCGCAAAGGGATGCAGGATTCCGTCCTCGAGCTCCATACCAAGCTGGCCGAGAAGACGGCCCAGGGCGTGGTGCAGTACATCGGGGCCCTCGACGACAAGCTCCGCTTCACGATCTCCGCCCTGCAGAGGCAGGACATCTCCTGGCCGGTGCGCCAGGAGTTCCTGCGCAGCCTAGTGGAGAGCCACACGGACATCGAGGAGGTGTCCGTGCTCCTGCGCGACGGCCGGGAGCTGCTCAAGGTGTACAATCCCAAGCTCAGCGGCGGGGCGGAGACCGCCCCTCCCGATCCGGAAGGCTACCGCCAGTTCGCCAAGAAGAAGCAGAGGACCATCTGGGTGGACGCGGCCCCGGGGAAGGTCCCCCGGCTCCAGGTCTACTATCCCCTTTCCCCGGTGACGGATATCCGCATCTCCGTGGCCCTCAACCATCTCGCGCAATCCATCGCCGAGGAGCGCATCGGCGGGAGCGGCTTCCTCACCCTCATCCGCCATAACGGGGAGCCCCTCCTCTACCCCCCGGACCTGCTCCTCGAAGCCGACCGCAAGGATTTCTCCCGGCGCCCCATCGTCATCGCGGCCCTGGGCGCGGTCTCCGTGGGTTCGAGCGAGTTCTCCCTCCCGGACGGACGGGCCATGGTCGGCGCCTATGCCCCCGTGCCCGAGCTCGCCGGAGCGGTGCTCACCCAGCAGGCCAAGGACGACGCATACCTCTCCTCCCCCGCCTACGCCGAGATGAAGCGCACGGCGCTGTGGATCATCGTCTTCCTGAGCCTGGCGGCCGTGGCCATCGCCTTCACCCTGGCCCGCAACCTGACCAAGCCCCTGCTTCTCATCACGCGGGCCGCGGAGCAGATGGCGCGGGGGGAGTTTCCGGAGGGCATCGTCCTGCGCACGGGCGACGAGCTCCAGGACCTCGCCGACACCTTCAACCGGATGACCGCCCGGCTCAAGAGCTACGCCAAGATCCAGGTCGACCGCCTGATCCTGGAGCAGAAGAAGACCGAGGCCATCCTCTTCTCCATCGGAGACGGCATCCTCATGGTGGACAACGACGGCGTCATCCAACTGGCCAACCGCAAGGCCAAGGAGTTCCTGGGCCATGGGGAGGCGGCCGTCGAGGGCAAGCCCCTGGCCGAGGTCCTGCCCCAGGATTCGCCCCTCTCGGAGGCCACCCTCGACGTCGTCGCCAAGCCCCAGGAAGACATCGTCAAGGAGGTGGACCTCTCCACCGAGGACAAAAGGCTCTTCCTGCGCCTTTCGGCCAAGCCCCTGCTCTCCCCGGGCACCGGCATGAGGCTCGGCGTGGTCTGCGCCCTGCACGACGTGTCGCTGGAGAAAGAGCTCGACAAGATGAAGGAGGAATTCCTCCAATCCATCACCCACGACCTACGCAACCCGGTGGGCTCCATCCTGGGCTTCCTGGACTTCATGCGCAAGGGCGTCGTCGGCGTCCTCAACGCCCAGCAGATTTCCATGGTGGAGTCCATGCATAAGTCCGCCACACGCCTGCTGGCCCTGGTCAACAACATCTTGGACCTCGCCAAGATGGAGTCCGGGCGGCTGGAGGTGGACTTGAAGCCCGCCTCCCTGGCCGGCATCTGCTCCCAGGCCATTGACATCCTCTCCGGCGTGGCCCAGCGCCGGGGCATCCGCATGGAGCTCCAGGCCGAGGAGGAGTTCACCCTCGCGCTGGACTCCAATCAGATGGCCCGCGTCATCCAGAACCTGCTCGGGAACGCGGTGAAGTTCTCCCCCGACGACGGGAAGATCGTGATGGCCATCGAGGACAAGGGGGACCACCTCCTCTTCAGCGTGGTCGACGAGGGCCCCGGCATCCCCTCCTCTCACCTGGAATTGATCTTCGGGAAGTTCGAGCAGGTGCCCGGCCAGAAGCGCGGCGGGACCGGGCTGGGCCTGACCATCGGCCGGAGTTTCGTGGAGGCCCATCTGGGCAGGATCTGGGTGGAGTCGGAGCTGGGCAAGGGCGCGAAGTTCCTCTTCACCCTCCCCAAAGGGTTGGGGAAGAACGAGGCGGGAGAAGTGCGCGTGCTCGCCCCAGTCGAGAAAGGCGCATGAGAGGCTCAGTCCGGCGCTCGGCCGCCTTTCCCCGGGCCCTGGGAACTCGGAGTTCCCCCCAGGACGACGGGGCCAGGCCGGCCGACACCGGCCCGAGCCTCTCATGCCGCATAAAAAGATGGGGCGTCGCCGCGGCTTTGATCCTAGGAGGGTTACTGGCCGGGGCGGGAGGGGCCTGGGCGGAGGAGATGCAGGAGGTCGTGGTCAAGCCCGGCGACACCCTGTGGAGCATCTCCCAGAAATATCTCAAGGACCCGACCCACTGGAACGTGATCGTCCGCCACAACAAGCTCCCCACCTCCGATCCCACCATCGCCCTCCCCGGCATGACCCTGAGGGTGCCCAAGGAGGAGATCAAGGAGGACCTGCGCGCGGCCGAGATCATCCACATGGTCAAGAAAGTCCTCTTCCGCCTCAGGGACAAGGCCGAGTGGAAGCCCGCGGCCATGAACCTCCAGATCTTCCACGGCGACGGACTGCGCACCATGGCCGACTCCTGGGCGCGGGTGCGCTTCTTCGGGGGCTTCCTGCTGAGCCTGGAGCCCAACTCCATGGCAGTGCTCAAATCCCCCAACGCCAAGCAGAAGGAGGACCACGACATCCGCCTCATGCGCGGCGGGGTGCACACCACCCTGGCCCGGGTGGTGACCCCCTCGGCCCGCATCGTGCCCAAGGGCACGGACGCCAAATACACCGCGCGCGTCATGGACGACCTGAGCACGCGCGTGCAGGTCTACAAGGGAGCCGCGGACGTCCAGGCGGTCAAGGACGGACTGCCCATCGGCAAGGCCATCGAGGTCAAGGCCGGCTTCGCCACCGAGGTCCCCTTGGACGGCGCTCCCGCCCCGCCGACCAAGGCGCCCAACGTGGGCGAGCTCCCGCCCGAGATGGAGATAGGGCTGCGCGAATCCGCCGTCGCCCTGCGCCGGCCCGCCGCGGGCGAGGGGGCGGACGCGGACATCCCCGAGTCCCTGCTCATCGACCTCAAGAACCTCGAGGTCGGCGTGCCCGTGGCCGCCGTGCACGTGCAGGTCTCCGACGGGTCCGGGTTCGACAAGATCCTCTTCGAGAAGACCTTCGAGTCCGACGAGACGGTCTCCCTGCGCGAGGCCCGCCTCGCCAAGGGCCGCTATTATGTCCGGGCCGCCATCATCGACCTGCTGGGCAGCCGGGGGCGCTATTCGGCCCCCAAGGAATACCTCGTCGGGGGGAAGGCGGCCCCGGCCGCGCCCCGCTTTAACCCGCTCTTCGAGATCGTGCGTCCGGCCGAGGAAACGGTCAAGGCGCGCTCCCGCGCCTACCGGGTCATGGGCCGCACCGAACGCGGCCTGGAGATCCGGGTCAACGGACGCAAGGTCCCGGTCGACGACGAGGGGAATTTTAGCTCGGAACTGGAACTGCAGTTCGGCCCCAACGCGATCCGTGTCGAGGTCTCCGATCTCCGCGGCAACAGCAAGGTCTTGACCCGCAGCATCGTCCTAGAAAAGCAATAACCCCCGCGCGGATAGGTCCAATGGCCTATTTCCCGATAGGTCCCCAGACCGCTGAAAAACCTAGGTCTTAGGGGTACAATGACCTCTATCAGCCGGATCCAGACACTCTAAGATGATAGGAGAATGCATGGTTCGAAACCCCGCCGTCCATACGCTCTTGTCCATTTTGATTCTTTCCGGGGCCCTGGCTCCGGCATTCACCTCCGCCGAGGCCTATGAAGACCCCGGATTGGACGGCTTCTTCGAGGGCGGGGTGGGGGAGGAGGGCCTCTTCCAGGGCTTGGGAGCCCTGCGCGAGGCGGGAAAGAAGGCCGGCAGGACGGCTCCGGCGCGGCCCGCCGGAAAGCCGAGCGCCGACCTGTACTATTTCACTCCGGAGGAAGCGGCCGAAGCGGCCAAGCGCGCCCCCATCGAGCCGGAATCCTTCGGAGCTCTCGGCTACACTTTCGACTCCAACGTTCCCAAGCCCATCCAAGAGCAGGTGCGCGGCGACCTCGCCTTCATCTCGGGCATCCAGGGGGGAGCGGGTTCGAAGCTCCATCAGCAGATCTTCGGCGGGGTGGACGGGCCGGGCTACACCCGTTTCTTCGAGTCCCGGATCCGGGGGATCGGGATGAACAGTTGCGGCGGCGGCAACGCGGTGGCCTGCGTGATCCCTTTCCTGGGCTCCTCGAAGATGTGGCTGACCCAGAACTACGTCAAGTTCAGCCACCCCCAGGTGGCCCGCATGATGGTGGTGTTCCATGAATCCCGCCACACCGAGGTCCGAAACGGGAACTGGTCCCACGCCTACTGCCCGGACCCCTTCCGGAACGCCGAGGGCAAGGACATGACCAGCATCTGGACCGGAGCGCGCCTGGCCGGCGAGCCGGCCTGCGACTCGACGCCCTTCGGCTCCTACGGCTCCTCGATGATCATGCTCAAGAACATCCAGAAGTCCTGCGCCAACTGCACCGACAAGGTGAAGATGGACGCGGGCCTCTACGCCGACGACCAGTTCAACCGGGTCACCGACTCGGGCGCCCGGCGGCAGATCCTAGACGACCTCTATCGATGAGGCGGGCCCTGGCGGCGCTCCTCCTGGCGCTGCCGGCCTTCGCACTCTGGCGGGCGGCGCGCAACGCGCCGCCCGCCGACTTTTCCGGTCGTGCCGAGGAGTCGCGGGCGCGGGCGCAGCTCGAGACGCTCGATAGGATACTGGCCGCCAAGAACGACAACGACCCCAGGCTCGAGAGCGAGTTCAAGGACCTCTCTCCCCTCGCGAAGAGCCTCTTCCGCGCGAAATACCGGGAGCTCGCGCCCGAGCTGCGCAACGAGAGGGGGACTATCGTCTATCTCCTGGGAAAGGACCCAAGCTCCGGCGAGGATTGGGACTTCCTCGCGGCCGCCGCGGCGGAGCCGCCGTGCCGGAGCCTACCCGATTGCTCGAAGAAGGCGAAGACCGCGGCGGAGGCGGGCGACGAGGTCACCCTGGCCTATCCCGCCCTGGTCGCCCTGCGCCAAGCCCAGCGCGTCCTAGAGCGCGCGGGCGTCGGACCCAACCGTGAGCATGCCCTGCGCGTCCTCGCCGCCGCCAAGACCTCCCAAGCCCCCGCCGTTACCCGGCTGGCCGCCCGTATCGAATCCGGCGTCAGACGTTAACAAAGGTTCAGCGTTCTACTCGACCGAGCAAGTAGCCTGCCCGCGAGTTGCGGAATGTAGGCTGCACCCGTCCCTTACGTGACACAAGTCCTATAGACAAGGGGGGATTGCCCAAATATACTGTGGCCATGAGGCCATCGGCGAAGGACGGCGCCGGGTTCACCTTGATCGAGCTAATGATCGTCGTCGCCATTATCGGCATTCTGGCGGGCATCGCGATCCCCAAGTTCGCCGATCTGCTCCGAAAGTCCAACGAGGGGGCGACCAAGGGCAATCTGGGGACGCTCCGCTCGGCACTCACCATCTACTACGGCGACATGGAGGGAATATATCCCGGCGACGACCTCTCCTCCCTGACCGTCAACGCCAAGTACATCAGCGCCATCCCGGCCGCCAAAACGTCGTTCCATGAGTCGAACAGCGTGGTCTGCGTCACGCTCTTAAACATCGCGGGAGGCTGTAGGATGGGGCTGGGCGCCCCGGCGGCCTGGGACGGCCAGATCGGCGGCGCGGTATGGGCCTATGTTGAACAGAGTGAGCAGGCCCTCATGTTCGGGGTCAACCGGTACAAAGGGGACGTCTGGATCGGCTGCCAGCACACCGACACTCGCGGCACGGTCTGGTCGGCCTACTGACCCTTCCTTCTCTAAGGCAAATGGTTCAGCGTTCTACTCGACCGAGCTTCACGGCCGCCGGCCCCGCGCGAGCAGTCCGGCGGGCGGGGGGCACTCCAACTCGAAGGTTTTCCCCGTGTCCGGGTGCGGCAGGGCCAGGCGCATCGCGTGGAGCAGGTAGCCCAGGTCGCCGGGAAGGGCGCCCGCTTTTGGAACGCCCCCGGGGCCGTAGAGCGGGTCGCCCGCCAGGGGATGTCCGCAGGCCGCCAGGTGGATGCGGATCTGATGCGGCCGGCCCGTCTCGATGCGGACCTCCACGAGGCTGACGCCTTCGCGCCGCTCGAGCACCGAGACATCCGAGCGGGAGGCTTTGCCGCGAGGGCTGGCGGCGTGGACCGTCCCCAGGCCCGGGTGGGACACCGGCCCGATGGGCGTCTCCACGATCAAGGCGTCCTCCACGGGACTTCCCTCGATGAGCGCCCGGTAGACCTTGAGCACCCCCCGCTCGCGCCAGGATCGGGCGAGGGCGCGGGCGGCCCGCGGAGTCTTGGCGAAGAGCGCCACGCCCGAAGTCCCCCGGCCCAGGCGATGGGCGGGGGAGGCGCGGGGATGCGTCCGGCGCACCAGGGCCAGGAGAGTGTGCTCCAGGAAACCGCCTCCCGGCATCATGGGCAGGCCGGAGGGTTTGGCCACGGCCAAGAGGCTCTCGTCCTCATGGAGGAGGCTGTAGCGGAGCGGGACCTCGGGCTCGGCCCACGGAGGCCGAGACCAAGTCACGCTCTGGCCCTGTGCGAGCATGTCCTCGGGTCCCGCCGCCCGCCCCTCGACGAGCACCCGCCCTTCCTCGATGCGCTCTTGCCACTGCTCCCGGGTGGAATGCCGCCAGCGCGCCGCGAGATAGGACAGCAGGCCGAGGCCCTCGCCGCTAGGGCCGATGATCTCACGATAGTCGCAGCCTTGATTCATATTGGGGTCAGACGTTGACTTTCGGAACTTGTTATCTTGCTCCAAGGCGAATAAGTTCCGAAAGTCAACGTCTGACCCCAGGATCAGCCCGTGCGCACGCTCAGGTAGAGCGGGCGGCCGCGGCGCAGGACGTCGAAGACCGCGCCCTTGCGCAGGTCGGCTCCGCCCGCGGCCCTGCGCAGTCCCGCCAGGTCCGAGACCTCGGTCCCGTCGATGCCCCGCAGGACGTCGCCCTCCCGGAGAGTCCCACGCAGGGGGGAAGATGGCTCCACTCGCGCCACCCGGACGATGCCCCGCCGGTCGGTCTCGAAGAGCACGCCTTCCCAGGCGAAGGAATCGCGCTCCGGTTCCTCCGCCTCCTCGCTCTCCGGGGGTTGCGGGCGCAGGCGCGCGAGGTCCTGCGCGTCCGGCCTCTCCCCCAGGCGGACCCCGACTTTGATCAGGGAGCCTTTCCGGAATAATTCCAAGCGTATCTCCGAGCCGGGCTTGCGTCGGGCGATCTTGGCCACCAGGTCCTGGGGGCTCTGGATCGGAGCGTCATCGAGCTTCAAGTTCACGTCGCCGCGCCGGAGTCCGCCCTTCTCCGCGGGACTGCCCGAGAGGACGGAATTGACCAGGACCACGGACTCCCGGGGGAGGCCGAAGCGCCGGCGCACCAGCTCGTCGACGGGAAGCATGTCCACGCCGAGCCAGCCCGTGGGGCTCCGGCGTCCGGCCAGCAGGTACTCCAAGGCCAGCTTCACCTCGTTGGCGGGGATGGCGAAGCCGATGCCCGCGAACGCGCCCGAGGGGGAGTAGATGGCGGTGTTGACGCCGATGACTTCTCCGTCGATGCTGAGCAGGGGCCCGCCCGAGTTGCCCTGGTTGATGGCCGCGTCCGTCTGGAGGAGATTGGGATAAGGGAGCCCCTCGATGGAGAGGGACTGGCGGACCGCGGAGATGATCCCCGCGGTCACCGTCTGCTGAAGCGCGAAGGGCGAGCCGATGGCGATGGCCCAGTCCCCGACGCGCACCTTGTCGGAATCCCCGAACCTGAGGTGTGGGAAGTTCCGCTTCGCCTGGATCTGCACAACGGCCAGGTCCAGGTTCGGGTCCCGTCCGACGACCTTTCCGGGAAGGGTCTCTTCCTTCCCGGCGGAGTCCGTCAGGGTGACCTTGATCTCGTCGGCCTCCCGGACCACGTGGTCGTTGGTGATCACATGCCCCGAGGCGTCGATGAGGAAGCCCGAGCCCACTCCGCCGGTGCGGTGCTTGTAGGTCCTGCGCGGGGAGCGGGGGTCCAGGAAGTCCTCCTCCGGGATGCCGAAGAAGAAATGCGGGGAGACGACCTGGATCTCCTCCTCGTGGATGGTGGAGATGTTGACCACCGCGGCCTGGGAGAGCCGGGCGGTTTCGGAGAACTCCTGCTGCAAGGCCTTGGCCACGGAGCCGGCGGCGTCCGCCGGCCCCGCGGCTGAGAGGATGAGGGAAGACAGTAGGACGGAGGTCATCATCGGGGTCTCCTTTGTATGCGCAGGAAGGGGAAGCGGCGTCGGGAGGCCGCGGCTCCCGTGTTCTTTCCCGTCCGGCCGGGCGCGATGACGCCCAGTATCGAACCGCCGTGCTCCCCGAGCACGGGTGTGGGCGGCGTTTTCCCGGCCGACTCCGTTCGCTGTTGGGGCTCGGCCTGCGGCGATAGGGCGAGGGGAAGATAGCCCCACGCCGCCGGGTTCCCGCGCAGTTTCGAGCGGGGAACCGCGACGCGGAGCTCGCCGTTGGGGATGTCCGCTTCGATGCGCGGGGCGTCCACGGCCACCGGGCCCTGCCCGGGGACGAAGCGGAGCAGCCAGGCCCCGGAGGGGGAGGCGACCAGCGCGTATTCCCACGCGTCCGCCTGGGGCACGAAGCCCTCCCGTCCCTCCAGGAGGTCGATGGAGCCCTGCCCTGGCCGGTGGTTGATGTCCACATAGAGGTCCACCATGAGGCGGTCGAAACCGAACCGGGTCGATTTCGACGCCTCCAGGGCCTTGAGGATGAAGAAGAAGGTGATTTCTTTCTCGTCCCAGCTCACGCTCATGGACCGGAACGTCCATGCGTCGGCGGAAGCCGCCTGTCCCGCTTCTCCCGCGGGACGATAGGCCGTGGAGTCCTCGGGATTGGAGAACCAGAGCAGGTTCCCCTCGAGGCCGCCCTCCACCGAGCCCGAGTCCTTCTCGGAGCCCGCCTTCCCGGAGGGGTCCTCCGTCCCGCCGGGGGAGGGGGAGCGGGGGTTCCCGCGCAACTCGTCGGGGACCGGCTGCCTGAGCGTCTGGTAGACCTTGCGCAGGCGCGCGCGAAATTCCGCGCCGTCCCGCTCGGCCGCCCCCACGGCATCGGAGGCGGCATTTCCTCGGGTTATCCCTCGGTCAGCCTCGGGACCGTCCTTGCGGAAGAAGCGGAAGGATTGAGCCTCGTAGAGCGCTTGAGTCGCCTTGTCGAGGACGGCGAGGCTCGCGTTCCCCGAGTTCTGGTAAGCGGTGAGCGCCGAGACGGTCTGCCCATAGAGAGACCAGGAGCGCTTGCGCTCCTCCCCGGAAGACCAGCCCGAGAGCTCTCCCCCGAAGGTCGGAGGCGTTTCGGGGATCGTGTCCGTCCTGAGCGTCGCGGAGGAGAGCTCCCCGGCCGTGGCCGAGCAGTTCTCCACCGCGTCCTCGGGCAGGGCCCCGAGGAACTTGATCCCTTCGCCCGGGCCGAGCAACGCCCCGGCCTCGTCCAACACGAAGACGCCCCGTGTTCCGGGAGGAAGGACGGCCTCCGCGCTCAGAGGGCGGGCGGGGACGATGACCAGGGAGCCTTTGGCCGCCCAGGGGTCATCGGGCAGGGCGCGGTAGTCCCCGGAGGACGCCCAGCGCAGTCCCTGGGCCGCCAGGGCCGGGAGCAGGGCGTCGGTCAACGCTCCGGCGCCGGGGAAGAAGCCCGAGGCGGGCTCCCCGAAGGCCTCCTTGTGTTTCTGCCGGCTTATGGCCAGCCGGAACACCGCGTCCTCGCCCCGGTAGGCTGCGATGAGGGGCAGGAGGGGGTCCCCCTCGATCCTCAGGGCCAGTTCCAGCCGGCCCCGGCCGCTCAACTCGGCGAGCGTCTTGGGGTCCGGGGCGTCCTCGGGAGCCACGGCCAGGGTCAGGCGCAGTCCCGGCCGTTTTTCCAGAAGGGCGGAGAGGGCCGGAGTGTCGAGCTTCCCCGCCGGCGCCCAGATCAACGCGCATTCGGCCCCTTTAGCCGTATTCGCATTTCCGAAGGCGCATGTTAGGAGAACGGCGTAGCCGACCGACCGCATCCTGCGTGAGGCCCGTGGAGGGGGGCCCCCTTCAGGATCGCGGCTCGGTCGGCAAGCGCCTTCAGGGTACATGCTGCACCGAGGCCTCCTTGCCGTCGAAGAGGTCCTTCTCCCTCGCCTTGGGGTCCGGCGTCCAAGTCCCGTCCACTTCGAAGGCGTAGCTGTGTTTCCCCGGAGGGAGAGGGACCACCACGCGCCAGACCCCGTCTTTGCGCGTCATGGGCAGGTCGAAGCTCCAGCGGTTGAAGCCTCCGCCGAGCCTCACCTTCCGGGCTTTCGGGGCGCGCAGGGAGAACTCGATGAAGGCCAGGCGCGGGGCCTGCTTATCGTCCTCGGCGTCGTGGCGGGGGACCCGCCGGAGGGTGAGCTGGCGCAGGGTGTCGGGCTGCCAGCCCGTCATGAAGCGGTGGAACTCCCGGGCCTTGTCGATGAGCACCAGGGAGGGGACCACGGCCAGGAGGAGGGAGGCGGCCGCCATGCCCCAGAAGAGCCGCTTGGCCCGCGTGCTGACGTCGTTCATTTCTCTTCGTAGCCGTCCAGGTGGGGACGCAGGCGGAACCGGGCGCCCAGCGACTGGGCCAGGCGGCCGCAGGCCTTCGTGTCGACGTCCGGCCGCTCGACCGCCGTGGCCACGGTCTCGGTGATCCGGGCGGCGCATTCGCGGATGAAGTCCTTGACCGCGGAGAAGCCCGCTTCCACGAACTCGGGCTTGGGCCGCATGATCTCGGCCCATTGGGCCGGGTCCGCGGTGTTGAGGCTCACGCAGACCGCGTCCAATCCTCCGCGCAGTTCCGAGGCGATGGAGCGGCCGCAGATGAGGTTGCCCAGGCCCACGGTGTTGAGGCGGCGGCGCACGCCCGGGAGCTTCTCGCGGACCCGCTCGCAGGCCTTGAGCATGTCCTCGAGGCGATAGGTGGACTCGCCGTAGCCGCAGAAGACGAGCTCGGAAAATGGTTTTTCCGAATAGGCCTTCTCCGCCGCGGCCAGGACTGCATCCACCGGCGGCTCCTTGCGGTTGAGCCGGAGATCATAGCCCCGGTAGCGCATCTTCCAGGAGAATTTGATGCAGAAGGCGCAGGCCGTGGGGCAGAGATTGGTGAAATTGACGTAGAGCCCCTCGCCGTAGCGGTAGACGATGGATTCCGCGCTCATGGCAAAATTATAGTATTGTTAGGCATGCTCAATCCTGCTAGAATCGCGTGCGAATGGCCAATCCTCTGACCGGGATCGCCGCCCTCCTCCTCGCGGCCCCCCACCTTTCCGGCCCCCTGTGCGCCGCCCCGGCCCGCTCCGAGGAGACCGACCTCGTCATCGTCTTCGACACCAGCGGGAGCATGAACGACTCCGTGCAGGGGGGGCGCAAGCTCGACATCGCCAAGAAGGCGGTCTGGGGCTTCATCTCAGGGCTTCCCAAGGGCGTCAACCTGGGCCTGGTCTCCTTCAACGGAGGCTGCGGGACCCGGACCGTGCAGGCTCCGCGCAAGTCGGATGCCCGCGAGCGGGCCATGCTGCAGACCGCCGTGGCGGGCCTGAGGGGGGAGGGGAGCACGCCCATCGGCGATTCCCTGCGCAGGGCGGTCTCGCTGTTGGCGGACTCGCCCCGCAAGAAGCGCATCGTCATCATGACCGACGGGGAGGATACCTGCGACGAGGGCCTGCTCGCGCAGGCCTCCGATGAGGCATGGAAGCGCGGCATCAAGGTCTACGCGGTCGGCTTCGCCTTCGGCCAGATGCCCAGCCGGAACTTCCGCAAGATCGGCATCTATAAGGACGCCAACGACCCGGCCCAGCTCGCCTCCGTGTTCACGGAGATCCGCAAGTCCCTGGAGCGCGAGTCGCCATCTTTCGACGAAT
This sequence comes from uncultured Elusimicrobia bacterium, assembly GCA_964455765.1. Lineage (GTDB taxonomy): Bacteria > Elusimicrobiota > Elusimicrobia > UBA1565 > UBA1565 > CAYHRV01. The sequence continues at coordinate 84 of CAYWAR010000022.1, read as the reverse complement.
CCAAGGACCCGGCCTTGAGCGAGGTCCCGCCGGTCTCCATGAAGGGGCGCCGGGGCAGGTTCAAGACCGCGGGAGAGCGCGGGG
>CAYWAR010000021.1:1359-15121 GCA_964455765.1 uncultured Elusimicrobia bacterium | reverse complement strand
CATGTCTCAACGCCTAGCGGCTTTTCGGGCCGCGGAGGAGACCACGACATCGGCCTCCCCGGCTCGCGCCGGGCCGGCTTTTCGCACGCTGCGGGCCGCGAGTTCCTCATAGAAGACCCTTCCGCTGACCCATTTCTCCAGAGAGAACTTCCCGCAGGCCTCCAGGTGGTCTCCCTCCTTGAAATCCGGGAACCCGAAGGCGAAGACCTTGAGCTTGGCCCCTCCCTCCTGGAGCCAGACCGTGTAGTAGTGGTTCCCCTTGCGCGAATATTTCTTGAATATCGTGGAAGACTTGCCGGCGACGCAGAATTCCCGGTCATGGAAGGCCTTCTTATCGGCCGCGACCGCCGCGATGGAGAGGAACTTCTCTTCCGGGGTGGAGGAGTTCTCCGTCGCCGGGTCCGCGGCCCGCGCCCCGGCGGCCAGGACGCAGAGCGGGAGCACGGCCCAGCCCCGCATCAATCCTCCCCGGCGTCCGGCCCGGGAGCGTCCTTATCCGCGACGGACTCCAGGGACCGGGGGGAGCTCGGATGGGCCGGCGGAGGGAACGCCGGCTGGCGGTCGACGAGTATGTCCATGGGCCGCTGGTCGATGTCGACTCCGGCCTCGATCTCCGCCGGAGCGACGACCTCGGAGGAGGCGGAGACGCGATGCGCCCGCCTCCATGCCCAGGAGCCGAACACGAAGAGGGTGAAGGCGCCGGCCAGCATGGCGGCCAGGGTCAGCCAGGGCCGCGGGGCGCGGAGGGCGCCGGCCGCCGCGTCCTCTTGCCGGGGAGCCTCCTCCCACTCGGTGGTCTGGAAGCGCCCGCGCCGGGGCGGCAGTTCGCGCCGGGGAGGAGAGTCCGCGGCCGCGGGCGGCTGGAAGGAGGCCGCGGGGGAGAAATCCCTTCCGCAGTGCGGGCAGAGGGCGTCGCCCTCACCCACCTCCTTGGAACACCCGGGACAGCGGCTCGTCACGCCAAGGCCCTCATGAACGCTATTATAGACCCGAAGACCGAGGACCACAAGGGACCATCGGGATGCACTTGACGAAAGGGGCCGCGAGGCGTTACACTCCGGGATAGGCCGCGGGGCCGGTCCGCCGCGGCCGGAGGTTTCTTATGAAGACATCCCTGCCCTTCCTGTTGGCCGCGGTCCTCTGCCTCGCTCCCGCCGCCCTGCTCGCGCAGGACGACCATGAGGGACCGCCCCCGGGCGAGGAAGAGCCCGAATTCATGAACGATTCCTTCATCGAGAAGCTCGACACGCACCTGAAACTCTCGGATGAGCAGCGCTCCCGCATCGAGAGCGCGGTCAAGGACAGCCGCCCCGCCCTCAAGGCCAGGCACGCGGAGATGAAGGAACTGCGCAAGAAGATGGAGGCCGCCGGCAAGGACCTGCGCGAGAGGATGTTCGACCTCAAGGAGAAGATCCGCTCCACGCTGACCAACGAGCAGAAGGAGCGTTTCGATGATATGCGCCGGCACATGAAGCCCCGCCGCATGCCCGGTTACCGACCTCAGCCCGGCGAGGAGATGCCCCCGGGCATCGGCGAGGGACCCAATTTCCCGCCCGAACGCTGGCAGGAGGACCCCTCCAAGGGCCGCAGGCCGCGCCCCGGCGAGGAGCCGCCCCCGGGGTGGGGACGGAACCGCTTCCCACCCGAGCGCTGGGACGAGGGTCCTCAGAAAGGGCACGGTCCCCGGCCGGGCGAGGAGGAGCATCCGGAGAGGCCCCGCGGCCAAGGAGAACGAGGCGGCCCTCCGAACTGAGCCGCCCGTATCGGACGGGCTTCGCGGCCGGCTTGGGGAAAGGCCGGATCCTCATGCTCTCGAGCGTCTCCGATATCGAGATGCTTTCCCGACGCACGGCCCTATCCCTCGACGCGGCCTTTTTCGGGCTGATCCTTTCCCGGTTCGTTCTGCGGCCGTTGGCCGAACGCGCCAAGAGAGCGGAGGTCTAGGCCAGGCGCGCCAGACCCAGCGCGGCGAACCACGCGCCGGTGAGCGCCGAGGCGAGGGCGGCGACGTCGGGGAGCCTCTTGAAGCGCGAGAGCGGCGCGTCAGGCGGGGCGGCTGCAATGCTCCCTCATGGAAGGCCGGGTCAGGAAAGGAAGACTTTTCCGGGATCCACCTGCTCGCGCAAGGTCTTGAGCTCCTCCGCCGTGGGCGGTTCGTTGCGCCGGATGTCCCGCGCGGCCGGGAAAGGGAAACCCGTGGCCGCGCGCACCCGCTCCACGCTCACGCCCGGGTTGAGGGCTCGCAGGCGCATGCGCTTGCTCCGAGTCTCGAAATCGAAGAGGCAGAGGTCGGTCACGACGCGGAAGGGCCCGGTGCCGGAGGGGAGCCCGGCCCGCTCCCGCCCGCCGGGTCCGCCGAGATAACCGGGAGTGGTCGTGAAGTCCACGCGCTCGAGGAAACGGTGCCGCTCATGCTTCATCAGGATGACGGTTCGCCAGCAGAGGGAACCCACGTCGTTGCCGCCGCCGGAGCCGGGCAGACGCACTTTTGGGCGGGCGTGCGGGCCGATGACCGTGGTATTGAGGTCCCCATACGGGCTTATCTGCGCCCCGCCCAGGAAGCCGTCATGGATGAGCCCGCGCTGAGCCGTCTCCATGACGTCGCAGATGCCGAGCGCGGCGAAGGCCCGGTCGAAGGTGCGCGACTCGCCCACCCCCAGGGGAAGCCTGTCCAAGGTGGAACCGATGCCCCCGAATTCGAAGACCGGGAGCAGTTCCGGGGCGTAGAGCCGCTTGGCCAGGGCCGCGGCCAGCATGGGGATGCCCGTGCCGATGAAGACCGTGGTCCTCCCCCGCATGAGGCGGGCCGCGGAGCAGACGAGCATCTCGGTCGCCGAATATCCCCCGCTCACGCGCGCCTCCCCTTGGAGAGCTCCTTGAGCCTCTCCTCTCCGACCAGTTCCAGGTACTTGGCGTGGCTCTCCACGCCATGGACCCATTTGTCCAGATAGTCCTTCGTGCCCTGCTCCGTGCGCGCCGCGTCCAGATAGCGCCGGATATGGGGCTCGTCTCTTTCATAGAGATAGCAGGTCTCGCCCGGGTGCGCGCCGAAGGGGGCGTGCACGACGGCGTCCACCAGGTAGAAGGGGATCGCGGTCTTCTCCGGGCGGCTGCGGATCTCGTCGGTCTCGATGATCTCCTCGGCCGAGATGATCAGGCGCTTGGAGGCGCGCGCCATCTCCAGGGCGAAGCCCGTGATGCCGTCGAGATGGCAGTTGCCGTAGCGGTCGGCGCGGTGCACGTGGACCACCCCGCAGTCGAGGATGAGCGCGGGCAGGAGGGTCAGGGATATCCCGGTGAAGGGGTCTTTCATGCGCTTGGCCGCGCTATAGCGGAAGGTGTCGGTCCCCAGCATGGAGCGCGCGGGCAGGAAGGGCACTCCCATGGCCGCGGCCTTGAACCTCCAGGCGAGAGCCGCGTTGGACCACTCGACCAAGGTCAGCTTGCCGGACTCGGCCGCGCGGCGCAGGATGGGGGATATCCCGTAGGCCTCGTAGCCCACATAGGTGATGTCCATGGCTTCGACCAGGCCGGCGGCGACGAGGAAATCGACGTCCATGAGGCCTTGTCCGGCGAGCCTCAGGCGCTTCTTGCCTTGCCGCACCACCTCGCGCACCATGGAAAGCGGACAGCGCACCGAGCCGTAGAGCTCGAAGCCGATGTAATCGCCGTCGTGGATGAAGCGCTTCACCGCTTCGGCCTCGGACATCACCTTGGGCCGGAGGGAGAGATCCTTATTGTCCCGCATCCAATGCCGAAGACCCTCCACATCGGGCTCTTGGAGCAGAGGCATCTTCTTCACGGGTCAGCGCTTGGCGGCCAAGGCGGACACACGGGGGCGCTTGGGCGCCCCGGCGCAGGGCTCGAAGCGGGACTGGAAGAAGCGCAGGAAGCGCGGCTCATGGACGAAGCGCAGGCCGGGGAGCTCCTTGCGGCGCGCGTAGGTGCGGCCGACCCCATCGGCCACGTAGTCGAGGTGGGTCTGCGTGTACACGCGCCGGGGCAGGGTCAGGCGGACCAGCTCCAGCGAAGGCCGATGGTGCTCGCCCTTCTCGTCGCGTCCGGCGGAGACCATGCCCCGCTCCATGCCGCGCACGCCGGTGTCCTCGTAGATCCACGCGGCCAGGGCTTGGGCCGGGAGCTCGTCCTGCGACAGATGCGGCAGGAAGGCCTTGGCGTCCAAGAACACCGCGTGCCCGCCCACGGGTCGCACGAAGGGGATGCCCGAGCGCTCCAGACGGGAGGCCAGATAGCGCACCTGATTGATGCGGTGCTCGATCCACCCCTCCTGCACCATCTCCCGCACGCCCACGGCCAGGGCCTCGAGGTCCCGGCCCGCCAGGCCCCCGTAGGTGTGCAGGCCTTCATAGACCACGCAGAGATTGCGCGCTTTCTCGAAGATGTCCTCATCGTTGCTGGCGAGGAAGCCGCCGATGTTGACATAGGCGTCCTTCTTCGCGCTCATGGTGCAGGCGTCGGTGTGGCGGCACATCTCCTTGAGGATGCGCGCCACGCTCCAGCCCCGGCAGGCGCTCTCGCGCTCCTGGATGAAATACGCGTTCTCCACCGCGCGAGCCGCGTCGAGCACCACCCGGATGCCCAGCGGCCGGCAATACGCGGCCACGGCCTTGAGGTTCTCCAGGGACACGGGCTGCCCGCCCGCCAAGTTCACCGGGGCGCCGACCGACACATAGGGCACCTTCTTGGCGCCCACGCGCTCGACGACGGCCTTGAGCTTGCCCAGGTCCACATTCCCCTTGAAAGGATGTTCCTTGGACGGATCATGGGCCTCGTCGATGATGACGTCGTCGAATATCCCGCCGGCGAGCTCCTGGTGCAGGCGCGTGGTCGTGAAATACATATTCCCGGGGATGTGGTCGCCGGGGGAGATGAGGGATTTGGAGAGCAGGTTCTCCGCGCCGCGGCCCTGGTGGGTGGGGACCAGGAAGCGATAGCCGTACACCTCGCGCACGGCGGCCTCCAGCCGCTCGTAGCTAATGCTGCCGGCATACGCCTCGTCTCCGACCATCAGGGCTCCCCACTGCGCCTGGGACATGGCGTTGGTCCCGGAGTCGGTGAGCAAGTCGATGTAGACGTCCTCGCTTCTGAGCAGGAAGGTGTTATAGCCCGCCTCTTCCAAGCGCTTCTTGCGCCCGGCCGCGTCCAGAAGCCGGATGGGCTCGATCATCTTGATCTTGTATGGCTCGGGTATCGCTTGGAAGCCGCTCATCGCCCCTCCGAAAAATTTAATGGAAAATGTATATGCCCTATATCTAATTTATATATGCAACAACATTGCCATTGGATTACGGCCGGACTCGAACTCTTAGAATCTGAACCCGAGGCTGAGGCGGTAGGACTCTCCGAGGATTCCGTAAGGGATGAAGCTGAAATCCGAGCTCCAGCGGCCCAGGCCGACGCCGAGCCCAAGGCTCAACCCGCTCAAGGCGCCCAGCCCGCCGGCCGTCTCTGTCCTGTAGCCGCCGCGCAAAAGGACGAGAGAGCGCGAGCCGGCTTGAAGCCGCCATTCTCCTCCCAGGCGCAGGAAGGGCTCGTCGTCTCTGGGAAATCCCGCGTCCGCGGCCAGCAGGAGCCCAGCGGAGGCTTCCCACGATCCCGAGAGGCGCAGGAGCATGGGCAATGGGTCCGCGACGGAGCGGAAACGCAGGCCGGGACCTAGGTTCGTCATCGAGAGGCCGGCCGCGGCCCGCCCGAAGCTCCGCTGCAGGCCCAGATCGGCGGCAAAACCGGAAGCCGACTCATCCTCCAGGACTTGGCGGATGTATTTCGCGCCCATGCCCGCGCGCCATTCTCCGAAGGAGCGGGCGTAGGCTAGCGTCAGCGCCGAGTCGAATGGAGAGAAGCTCTCCCCCAGTTCCCGGCCCGTGTTGTCCACTTTTCCTATCGAATCCTGGGTCAGCAGGTTGAGCGAGGCCGCCAATGTCCCGGCTCCCGCCAACGGCTGGGCGTAGGCCAGGAAGTCATGGCGGAAGAAGCCCAAGTGCTCGCTGTGCGAAAAGGCGGCTTCGCGCAGGGGCAGGGAAGCGAGCCCCGCGGGGTTGTAATGGATGGCGGCGATGTCCCCGTGGACGCCGCCGAAGGCCTCGCCCATGGCCGCGGCCCGCGCCCCCGGCGGGAGCTTGAGGAACCGCGCTCCCGCGGTCCCGGTGTCCTTGCCGCTGAAGGCGGCGAAAGCCGGAGCCCCGCTCCAGGACGCCAGGGCGATGGCCAGCGCCAAAGCGCCCATGCCCCTCTGCGGAGAGGACGCGCGGTTCAACTCGTCCAAGACGGCATCACGGCTCAAACGGGTTCTCCCCCTCGATGCGCAAGAGCCGCATCGTTCTACCGTCTATCCGGAAGACGAGGGCCGCCGAGCCCTCCTTGCGCTCCATCTGATTGGTGTTCTGAAGCACCCAGGTCCTATACCAGCGCAGTTCCAGGCCCGTCTCGCCGGGGCCGTGGCTCCGCTCGCCGGGCATCATCTGCAGGCGCACGTCCCGGGCGCGCAGGGCGACGTCTATGAGCGACTGCTCCAGACGGTTGCGGCTCGGCCTGAAATCCATGTCCACCTCGGCCATGAATGCGAGGCGGTCCGCGCGCTCGAAGGCCGAGCGCAGGCGCTGGGCCGAATCGAGCACCGCTTGGCCGGGCGCGTCGGGCGGAGGGGGGACCTCGGGTCCCGCGCAGGATCCGAAGGCCAAACCCGCGGCGAGAGCGATCCATGCGGACGGCCGGAAGTACGCTTTTCTAAAAATCATATTTCAGCCCCAGGCTCCATTGGTTCTCGTCGTAGTCGCGCGTCCGGTCCGACTCCGCGGCGTAGGTGTGCGCGAAATCCGCGCTGAGGGAGAGCCCGGGCCGCAGGGTCTGGCCGAGACTCGCGCGAAAACGCCGCTGATAGGAAGCTCCCGTCCCCGGCCGCTGGGAGGAGGTGGTCCCGAAGCCGAGGTTGAACCTGGCTCCGTCCACGGTGCCTCCAAGGCCCAGCTCCGTGGCCAAGGTGCGGCTGACCTGCCCGGTCGCGACTTTCGCGTCGCGGGTATGGGACCAGGAGAGAGTCGGGTTCAGCGAGAAATTCCAGCGCGGGACCACGGGCCATTGATAGCCCAGGTTGAATTTCGGGGTCTGCAGGAAACGGTCGTTGGCGGGGCTGACGAGGTCCTTGTCGCTCTGCAAGGAGAGCCCCAGGCCGTAGTTGAAGCGTCCCAGAGGATGGTTGGCCGAAAAGTCGTAGTTCGCCGTCCGGCGCTTGGAGGAGGCGTCGGAGGCGTATTGGCGGTTGAGGCGCAGGCCCAGGCTCAAGCCGAAGTTGCGCCAAGGGCCTTCCTTCCTCCACCCCAGAGGGCGCACGGAGAGGCCGGTCCGATACGTCTCGCCGAAGGTGGTGGCGGCGAGCTGGCCGAAGAGGTTGTTCTGGGAGAACTCCCCGGCGAGGTCCATCTGGGCCCAGGGTGCGAGCTGATAGGCCGCCCTCGGCGTCCAGCGCCGCGCGTCCGGCGACGCGGACCCGGCCGGCGAGCGGAAGCGCGGGTCCTGCCGCTCGAAGCCCAGGCCCGCGGAGAAGCGGCCCGGCTTCCAATCGAGATCCGCGGAGGCGGCCGAGCCCTGGTTGCCCGGGCCCTTGTTGTCGCGCTGATTGGAGCCCGCGAGGTCCAGGGCCAGGGTCACATCGCGCTTGAACTGGAGCCTCGCGTCCAGGCCGAACACCGAGGCGTCGAGCTTCTGGAGGTTGGTCTTGTTGGAGACGCTGCCTTCCTCGTCGTTGACCGTGACCAGGCTCACGCCCGCGTTCACCGCCTTCAAGCCCGGTCCCTTGAGCGGGGCGTTGAGGGCCTCCAGCCGCCCGCCCGCGGTCCAACGCCGGAATTTGACGCCGTCCTCCTCCTGGCCTCGCGCGACGACGCCGGAGGCCCTCAGCCGCCCGGACTGATAATAGCCGTTGATCCCGTGCAGGCTCGTCCCCATCGTGTAGCGCGAGAAATTGGTCAGGATATTACCGAATCGCGCGGCGAAGCGGTCCGCCTTTTCCACCGACGCGAAAAGATTCTGCAGAATGAAATCCTTATTGGGGCTCAGGGAGCGGTCGTTGGTGTAGCGTCCCGAGAACTCCTGGCGGAATTCGACGCCGCCCATCGTCTTGCGCTGAAAGCGTATGGATAGGTCGTCCTGGGTCAGGCCTTCGTTGATCACGCCCGAGGCCCGGCGCCGGTCCCCGGAGAAGCCCTTGTAGTAGCCCAGCGTGGCCAGGCTCAGGTTGAGGCCTTGGGGCCAAAAGGCGGGAGCGGCCTTGCCTTCCTTGGCCGGGGCGTCCAGGAAGGTGATGTTGACGGCCGAGGCCGGGGCCCAAAGCGCCAGAAGCGCCGCAACTGCGAGCGCGCTGCGAGCGCTCATCTAATCACCACGACCCGCTTCTTGACGGAGTCGCCGCCCGACTCGATGACGGCCACGTACACCCCGCTGGCCGCGGGCCGGCCGCTCGAGTTGTTGCCGTCCCAGTCCTCCGTCGCCCCGCTCGAATGGATTATGCGCCGCACGCGCGCGCCGTCGAGCGCGTAGATGGATATGACCGCATCGGCGGGGAGGTTCGCGAACACCGGGCCGGGCTTGCCGGCCGGGGAATCAAAGCGCCCGCCGGAACCGGGCTTCCATGGGACCGGATAGACCAGGACCTGTCCCAAGGAGACGGCCTGGGCCTTGGCGAAGAGAGCGAAAAGAGAGAGATGGCCGGTCTCGGCGGAGACGGAGCGGCCCCCGGGCGCGGGCGTGGTAGGCAGGAACACCCAGCCGGTGGGCTCGTAGCGCGCGATGCGCAGGGCTCCGTCCTCCGGCGGGGACCCGCTGAGCGCGGAGACCAGCCGTTCGCCGTAAGAAAGCTCTATGGTGAGAGGCAGGACGGGCTGGAGCCCTCCGGCCGAGAGTTCCAACCCTCCCATAGACTTGAAGCCGAAAGCCGGGACATCGGGAAGGGAGGGGGCCGCGTCCACGATCACCGTGGTCCCGGCAGGCAGCGAGCCCGCCGGCACGACGATCTTGACCGACCAAAGCCCCGAGGGCTGGACGGCTGAAATATCTCCTCCCGGGGCTCCCGTCACCGCGGACCTGCGCACCGTGGGCGAGCCCGCGCCCATGGCGGTCTCCGGGTCCGGGTCCGAGCGCACGGTCGGGCCGTTCAAATCCCGCCAGAGCCAGCTCAAGGGGCCCCCGTTCATGTTGAACTGGGACCAACGCAGGGCGGGCCACTGCTGGTGGGCGCTCGCATTGACCACTTTGTTGATCCAATCGCTCCAAACGCCGTTGATCCGTTTGGAGAGCTTGATTTGGGTGAGCGCGGGGCTCGTCGGGTCCGAGCCCTGCCAAAGCGCCACCACGGAGCCGGAGGAGTCCACGGCGGCGGAGGGGAACAACTGCGGGTAGCCCGCGATGGTTTGGATGTTGGACCAGGAAGACCAAGCCGAAGCCGAGGCCGTATAAGAGGAGTGCTTGATCTGCCAGAACGGGGTCGGGTTGGAGGAGTCGGAGCCGTCCCAAAGCACATGGACATTGGAGTTCGTGTCCACCGCTACGACGGGCAGGCATTGGAATTGTCCCGCTATGGGAGCGATGTTGATCCAGGAGGACCAGGAAGTCCCGTTGAACTTGGAGTATTTGATCTGCGTCTTATTCCCATAGGTCGAGTCCCCGCCGTACCAGACCACGTGGAGGCTGTCGGAAGGGTCCAGGGCCAGCGCGGGATCGCCCTGGGAATAGTTCGTTATGGTCTGGATGAGCGCGGGGGAGGACCAGGCCCCCGACGCGCAGCGCGCGTAGCGCACTTGCGGATGGACGGGGTTGAGAGAATCGTTTCCACGCCAGACCGCGTGCAGGATATTGGATGCGTCCACGGCGATGGAAGGCGAAGACTGGGGCCTGCCGGATTGTGAGGTGACGTTCTGCGCCGCGGACCAGGAAGTTCCGTTATAGTAGGAATGCTTGATCTGCGGGTCGCTGGGATACCCGGAGTCCCGGCCTTCCCAGACCGCGTGCAGCGTGTTGACGCTGTCTATGGCGAGCACGGGATTGGCCTGGGCGTAGCCGTTTACGACCGCGACGGGAGCGCCGCCCATGTCCGACCAGGAGACGCCCGAGTCCGTGGAGCGCGCTACGAAGACCTGGGTGCTCGAAGCCGCGGCGTAGTATTTCACATAGGCGGCATAAAGGTTGCCGGAGGAGTCTCGCGCCATGGGGCTGGAGCGTCCATACGGGCGGTTGATGCCCGGCACTCCGATGGGCAGCATGCCGCCCAAACCCGCCTGCACCGTGGCCCCGTTGGAGACCGAGGACCAGTTCTGCGCCAAATCGGAGCTGAACACGCGGATGTAGTAAGTCGCGCCCAGGACAAGGTCCGAAAGCGTATAGCCCTGATACGCTCCCGGGACCGCGTTCGCGGTCGTGAAGAACACCTGGGCGGAATAAGTGGCGAATGTCGTGGCGAAAGTCGAGTACTGTATCGCATACTGGCCGCTGAAAGTCGAGTTGCCCGCGTCGTAGGGCGAGGTCCAGGAGAGCAGTATCGTCCCGGACATGAGCCAGCTCTGCCCGGACAGAGTGGTGATCGCCGTGGGAGGGGTGGTGTCGCCGGACTTGAGTGTCCGCGTGGAGATAGGCCCATCGTAATCCGTATAAGCCCCGTCTCCGTTGGCCGCGCGGACCTTGTAGTAATAGGTCGTATCCTCGAAGAGACCCGTATCCGTGAGCGTCAGGAATGTGCCTGAGCTGATCTGGCTGTAGGTGACGTTATCCGAGGAGCGCTCCAGATAGAACACAGTCCCATCCGGGTTTACATTTCGGCTCCAGCTCACGGTGATGCTCGAATAGAAGACGCTGGAGAGCGCGGTCCCGGAGGCTGGGGCCGCCAACGTGTACCGGGCCGCCGCGCTCGAAGAGGATGTCCCCACGCTGTTGAAGGCCTGGACGTAGTTCTGGTAGGAGGTGTTGGGCGATAGCCCGCCCTGCCCCCAATAGGTGGCCCCCGCGGCGAGCGTAGGGGAGAGCTGTCCCCCCGTGGAGGAGAAGACCCTGAAGCCGTCCTCGTTGTCCGAGGCGTCGGTCCAGGTCCAAAGGATGCTTCCCGTTGACTGGGGCGCGCCCCCGAACCCTACAGGCGCGGCCGGAGCAGTGAGCACGTAGATGCTCGCGGTGGAGGAGTAGCCGCTGTAGAGCAAGCCGTCCCAGGCGCGCACTCTCCACCACACGCGCCCGGAGGGGAGGGGGGAACTGATGGAGTTGGTGAACGTGTTGTCCTGATGAAAGTTGTTTATGTCGCTGTTGCAGCCTAAGAAGTTATCCGACCCTGAGGGCATCGCGTTTGGGTAGCCTTTGAAACCCATTGAACTGACGCTGGAATCATAGGCGGTTTTGACCGCGAAATCCTCCCGTGTCGAGAACTCGATCTGGAAATGCACCGGGTCGCAGTTCGGGTCGGCGTTGTGCCATTTAAGTGTGATGGTGGACACGGTGAGGGTGGAGGGATAGACATGGAAGAAAATCCCTTCCGGGGCGTTTGGGGCGGCGTTGGCCAGGTCCAAGCCGGTGACGCGCCGGATGCCGCCGTAGGGCGAGGGCCCCCCCCTGGCAAGGAGGCCGAAGACCGGGGTCGTGTCCGGACCAAGCTCATAGAGCGTATCGCCGGAGCGGGGAAAGGAGACGCTGATGTTCTTTAAGTAGCCTCCCAGAGGGATGCGCCAGATGCTCAAACTTCCCAGGTAAAGATGGTTATCCGTCGGGTCCATGAGGATTCCTGCGGCGTTGGCGCCCGGGATCATAGTAGCGACGGCGGAGCTCGCCAGCACCAGTTTCCGGACCCCGGGGTCGTTGCCGCCGATGCCGTCGCCGTCAGCGATATAAAGAGCGCTCGCGGCGGAGTCAAGCGCAACGGCATTGATCCTCTCGAAGCGGGCGGCGGAGCCCGTCCCGTCGGCGGAGCCGGAGGCGGCGCCGTCCCCCGCGACCGTGACGACCTGGGAGCTGGCGAGCACCACCTTGCGGATCGCGTAATCCTCGGCGACGTAGAGCTCCGTCCCGGCCGGGTTCAAGGCCAGGGCCTTGGGGTTGCGGAACTGAGCCGATGCGCCTACGCCGTCTATGCTCGCCACGGTCCCGTTGCCGGCCAAGGTCGTGACTTGCCGGGTGGCGATGTCGAGTTTTCGGATGCGCTCATTGAAGCGATCCGCGATGTAGAGAGTGGTTCCCGTCTTATTCACCGCGATGCCCGAGGGGGCGTTGAAAAGCGCGGAGGATCCCGCGCCGTCCGCGAAGCCCCAATTTCCCGGACTGCCGGCCAATGTCGTCACGGCCCCCGTGGAGCTGATCATCCGGACCACCTGGGCGCTTGCATCCGCGACGTAAACGTTCGAGCTGGAATCCTTGGCGAAGGCGAAGTTGGGATTCGAGGCAAATGAGCCGGCCTGAAAAGTCACGGAGGGGGCGTCGCCGTCGGCCTGCGCGCCCAGGCCCGCAAAAGCGCTCACGCTGGAGGCGTCGAGGTGAAACTGCCGTATCTTGTTGTTTCCCTTGTCGGAGAAGAAGAGATTCCCGGTCGTCGTGTCTATGACTATGCCCTGGGGCTTGTTGAATCTCGCCGAGCTTCCCGAGCCCGCCAAGTCCCCGCTGGTCCCGGCCGAGCCCGCCAGAGTGACGACTTGCGAGGAGGCTATGACGATCTTGCGCAGGGCGTTTCCTTTCACCGAGCCGAAATTCTCCGCGGCCTCCGTGACATAAAGGTTCAGGCCCGCGGAGTCTATGGCGATCCCGTAGGGGAGGGTGAAGCGGGCCGAGGCGCCCGCGGAGTCCGTGTCCCCGCTGGAGCAGGAGAATTGCCCGGCCAGAGCCTCGGTCTGCGAGCTGGCGGTCATGACGCTGAGCACCCGGCAGGGATCGTCGCCGCTGCCGCCCTGGGTCACAAACAGGGTCGCTCCGTCCTTGCTGAGCGCGATGCCGTTGTTCTCCGCCGAACCGTTCACGTCGGTAACCGCGACAGTCAGGGCGTTGGAGCTGGCGAGCACGACGTTGCGCACGCGGGCGTTCTCCGCGACGTATAGATGGGAGCCCGTGGGGTCGAGCGAGGCTCCGCGCGGCTTGTTAACTCCCGCCGCGGACCCGACGCCGTCCGCGAACCCGAAAGACCTCGATCTCCGCGTGCCGCGCGGCACCCAAGAGCAGCCGCGCGATCCGAGAGAGCTCCTTCCGGGCGGTGAATCCCACACGGACGGCGAAACCCGTTGACGGTCCCAAGGTCGGCTGATAACTTCGGCGCGTGACCAGTGACGGTCGCGTCTCCCCGAGTCGCGAGGAGGGTCTTGGCCTGGCCCTCGGCTTCTATCAGTTCTCGCCCGAGCGCGCCGAGCCCGCGAGGAACCGGGCCCGGCTTGAATCCGCGCTTCGCTCGTCGTCGCTCGATCTTCTCGTCTGCCCCGAGCTCGCCACGACCGGATATCTCTTCTTCGATCGAAACGAACTTCTGAAATTCGCCGAACCCGTGCCCGAGGGCCCCACCTGCGCCGCCCTGAGGGCGGCATGCCGCGAAACCGGCGCCTCGATCGTCTTCGGGATCGCCGAGCGCGCGAAAGACGGCCTCTTCAACTCCGCGGTGCTGCTCACGCCCGATGGCGGCTCCGTGTGCTACCGGAAAGCCCATCTCTTTGACACGGAGCTTTTGGTCTTCGACCGCGCCGGCCGGACGCCGCGGATGGGGGAGGTCAAGGGCGCGCGCGTGGGACTCATAGTC
>CAYWAR010000021.1:642-1349 GCA_964455765.1 uncultured Elusimicrobia bacterium | reverse complement strand
AGAGGCAATGATCACGCGATCGCTCGAAAACCGCGTCTTCACGGTCACCGCGAGCCGGACCGGCTCCGAGACCGTGAGCCGGGCCACGGTCTCCTTCACGGGTAAAAGCCAAATCGTCTCGCCGAGAGGGGAGCGCCTGGCCCAGGCCGGCGCCGAGGAGGAGCGCCTGATGAGCGCGCAGGCGGATCTCGCGCTCGCGCGGGACAAGCGCGTCACGCCCCGGAACGACATCATCGCGGACAGGAGGCCCGAACTCTACGGCCCCGCGGCGCGCGGCGCCGGGAGAGCCAAGCCGTGAGCAAAGGCCTCGCCGCCTACGTCCCGGCGGTCGTCCTCTGCGGCGCGAGCGTGCTGTGGATCTCGCTGCCGGAGCTTCGATCGATCGGAGCGGTCCACATCGCCATCTGGATCCTGGTGTGCCTCCTTGCGGAGAGCCTCTGGCTCTCCACGATCACGGGCCAGGCCATGGAGAGCATGGCCTCCGCGATCGACCTCAGCCTCCTCGTGATCTTGGGTTTCAAGCCGGCGGTCTGGATCGTGGCGCCCAGCGGTGACCCCGCGGCCTGTCAGGGCCTCGTGTTTTCGTACGGCGTGTGTCCCGTCGATCTCGACGAGGAGCCGGCGAATTGGGGCACCTATGCCGTCGGGTGGCTACGCGAGCACGGCGTGACCGCCGAGCGGGCGATGCTGGCGGCCGGTCCGTCCCC
>CAYWAR010000021.1:0-632 GCA_964455765.1 uncultured Elusimicrobia bacterium | reverse complement strand
ACCGGGAAGCCTCCGACTCAGCGCGCTGAGAGGCGCGCTCTCGGCGGCGGGACTCGCCTACGCGCTCCTGGGAGGAGTGCCGCTCGCGGCGTCGGATGGCGGGCCGGGCGGGACGGGCACTCTCGGCGTCTCGCTCGTCCTGCCGTGGGTCGCGGCCTCGCTCGTTTATTTCGTGGTGAACACGCTTTTGGTTTCGGGCGCTGTGGCGTTCACCACGCGCCGGCGGCTCCTCCGGACTTGGCGCGAGGAGTACCTCTACTACAACTCGCTCATTTCCTCGGCCGCGCTTTTCTTCCTCTCCCCGCTCGTCGTGGTCTCCTACCTGGCGGTCGGGTACTACGGCCTGATCTTCTTCTTCGTCCCGCTCCTCCTCATCAAGGAGGCGAGCGCCAAGTACATCGCGCTCGAGAAGGCGAAGGACGAGCTCATCTCCTCCGAGCGGCTCGCCGCGAAGGGTGAGATGGCCGCCGAGGTGGCGCACGAGCTGAACAACTACCTGGCCGCGATCTCGGGGCGGGCGCAGCTCTTCCTCATGGGCATGGGGAGCCAGACCGCCGAGCGGATGCAGGAGAGCGCGCGAATCAGCTTCGAGCAGGCGAGCGCGATGACCGTGCTCACGAAGGGGCTCTTGG
>CAYWAR010000020.1:6206-15150 GCA_964455765.1 uncultured Elusimicrobia bacterium | reverse complement strand
TGCGCGTTGTACCAGAGCGCGGCCAGGACCGGGAGCCCAAGGAGCATTTTCCGCGACTCGAGGGCGTGGAGGAAGAGGACGATGAAAAGATAAGCGAGTATGTGGGGGCGGATGACCAGGCTCCGCGGGAGGAAGGCGAAGAGGAAGAGGAGGTATATCGCGGCTAGGTAGCCCGAAGGGGCGCGCAAGGGACGGCGGAAGAGAAAAGACAAGAGGGCGCCCATGAAGGCCAGATGGAGGAGGGCGCGCAGGACCACCAGGCCGGGATAACCCGCGGCCGAATAGGCGCCGTAAACCACGGCTTGGAAGAGCCAGTGGTAATCCGTCCAGGGGCGCGCGGGTTCAAGGAAGGAGAAGAAAGTGGTCGATGGTATCCCCTTCGTCCATATCTCCCTGCCCGCGCTCAGGTGCATCCAGACATCGGAGTCGTAGGCCACGATGGGCCACGAAAGGAGGAAGACGAAGACGACGACCGTCAAAAGCCAGCAGAGAGACTCCCCCAAGCCGGGAGATTTCCATGGGAAATCTCCTGGCTTGGGATCGGATCGCATTCAACCCAAGAAATCTAGAAGGATGTTGCGGGAGACGCCCAGCCGGTAGCGGGCCGTGGAGCGGATGTCGTCGATGGGGGCCACGTCCCGCTCGATGAGTCGGGCGGCTTCCTCGACGACCCCGGCCTCCGCTTTCTTCCCCCTCATGAAAGCTTCCACCGCGCTCAGGCGGCGCACGGTGGGTGCCATGGAGCCCAAGGCGAAGCGGAGTTCCGACACGGTGCCGTCCCGCCTCATCCAGAGCAGGCCGGCGGCCACGGTCTTGGAGATGGTCTGCGCCCGGCGCTGGCCGACCTTGCGAAAGACCTGCCTGCGCGGCGCGGCCGGGGGGAAAGGGAGTTCCACCGCCTCGATGAGCTCCCCGGGCGCGAGCGTCGTCTTCTTGACTCCCGCGAACACCTCCCGCAGGGGGAGAGTCCGTCTTCCTTGAGCGGTGGCGAGGACCACCCGGGCTTCGTACACCGCCAGGGGGGGGAAGGTGTCTCCCGCGGGGGAGGCGTTTGCGATGTTCCCGCCGAGAGTGCCGCGGTTCTGTATCTGGGAGGCGCCGACGACGGCGCAGGCTTGCGCGAGCAGGGGGAAATGGCGGAGTAGGAGCGGGTGCTCGCGCAGCCGGGCGTGGGTGACCAAGGCTCCGATGCGCGCGCCCGTTTTCGTGAAGGAGATCTTCTTCCACTCGGCGAGACGGGAGAGGTCGAGCATGCACCGGCCGTTGAGCAGGCCGGCGTTCCAGAGCACCATCAGGTCGGTTCCGCCCGCCAGGGGGAGGGCCTTGGGCTCCCGTGCGTAGGCCGAGAGGGCTTCCCGGGGGCTCCGGGGCCTGAGCACGCGCATGGAGAGGCTATCGCCGCGCACCGCGCCTCTTACTGTTCCGGGCAGGTCCCGGCGCTATCCCGTTCTTGGCCGCGTCGGCCACCGAGTCCACGATGTGCTGGTAGCCGGTGCAGCGGCAGAGATTGCCCGCCAACGCCTCTTGGATCGCTTCGCGATCGGCGGGGAGCCCCTTGCGCAGGTGCGCCGTGGCGCTCATGAGCATCCCCGGAGTGCAGATGCCGCACTGCGCGCCCCCCTTCTTTTGGAAGGATTCCTGGAGCCGGCAGAGCTTCTCCGGTTTTCCCAGGGACTCGACGGTCTCCACGCGCGCGCCCGCGGCCTGGCAGACCGGGATGAGACAGGAGCAGACCGGCTCGCCATCGAGGAGCACCGTGCAGGAGCCGCACTCCCCCTCGCCGCAGCCTTCCTTGGTTCCGGTGAGGGAGAGGTCCTCGCGCAGGACGTCGATGAGGCGCTTGAACGCCGGCCCCCGGTACGCCGCGCGCTTCTTGTTGACCGTAAAAGAGATCATGGTCGCTCTCCAACAGACCCGGATGCGACCATTTCCTGCGCAGTATGCTCGGTCATTGGGCGTCCATGATGTCCTCGGGGAGTATGGGCAAGTGGCAGATCATGGCTCCGGTCGCGTTGTGCACCGCGGCCGCGACCGCGGGGGCGGGAGCGTCCATGGGCAACTCGCCGATCCCCTTCGCTCCGAAGGGGCCGTGCGTGTAGGGTTTTTCCAGGAGCTCGATTTTCATGCGGGGGGTGTCCGCGGAGGTCGGCAAGATGTAGTTGGTGAGCTGGGCGTTGCGCATGAAGCCGTCCCGGAAATGGGGCCGCTCGAAGAGGGCGTAGCCCAGAGCCTGGGCCGTGCCCCCGATGATCTGGCCCTCGGCCAAGACGGGGTTGACCGCTTTGCCGAGCTCCACGGCCGCGGTGATCTCCCGGAGGCGGACCTCGAAGGAAACCTTGTCCACCTCGAGGTCCACGGCCATGGCCTCATAGGCGAAGGCGCCGTAGGCGTCGCCCCGGTAGGAGGCGTCGTCCCAGTTGATCTCCTCGGGCTTCTCGTACTGGGCGATGTAGTCCTTGCGGGGGGCCGCGCCGCAGAGCCGCTCGGCCGCCCGCAGGAGGGCCTTGGGATCGGCGGGGAAGGGACAGCCCTCGCGCTCAAGGTCCGAGCGCAGGGCCTTGGCCGAGCGCTCGATGAGCTTGCCCACGATCATGCAGGTGCGGCTGGCCACCGTGGGCCCGCTGTCGGGCACCTTGCTCGTGTCCGGGTTCTCGACCTCCACGCGCTCATAGGGGACGCCCAGGGCGTCCGCCGCGATCTGGGCGAGCAGGGTGTTGGTCCCCTGGCCTATCTCGGTGGAGGCCGCGAGCACCTTCACGCCCCCGTCGCGGGTCAGGGCCACCCCGGCCCGGCTGGCGAGGAAGACCTCGCCGCTCCCCGTAAACCCGCTGCCGTGATGGCAGAGGGAGAGGCCGATGCCCTTCCAGACGCGCTTCTTGGGGTCGCGGTTGTGCCGCGCGTATTCGATGCGCTTGCGCACATAGTGGGACCTGGCCGCCGCCCGTTCCAGGACCTCGGAGGCTCCCACGCTCGCGCGCAGGACTTGCCCGGTCGCCGTCGAGCCGCCTTCCTTGAGCACGTTGAGGCGGCGCAGGGTCAAGCCGTCGACGCCGAGGCGTTGGGCGATGCGCTCCATCTGGAGCTCCGCCGCGTAGAGGGTCTGGGGCGCGCCGAAGCCCCGGAAGGCGCCGTTGGGCGGGGTATGGGTGGCCGCGGCCTTGGCGATTATGCGCACGTTCGGGCAGTCGTAGGGCCCGGCGGCGTGTATGGCCCCGCGCGAGAGCACCACCGGGGAGAGCGTCATGTAAGCGCCCGCGTCCATGACCACCTCGATGTCCTGGGCCAGGAGCTTTCCATGCCGCGTGAGCCCGGTCTTGTGCCGGATGCGCGCGGGGTGGCGCTTGGTGGTGGACTCCATGTCCTCCTGGCGGTCGTAGACGAGCTTGACCGGGCGCTTGGACTTCCAGGTGAGCAGGGCGCAGTGCCCGGCCAGCATGGAGGGGAAATCCTCCTTGCCTCCGAAGCCGCCCCCGGTGGCGGCCTGGACGACCCGGACCTCCTCGGGCGGAAGGCCGAAGGCTTTGGACAGGGATTTGCGCACGTAGTAGGGGCACTGGATGGAGCCCACGACCACCAGCGTCCCCTTCCCGTCGAAGTAGGAGAGCACCGCGTTGTTCTCGATATAGGCGTGCTCCTGGTGGGGGACGCGGTACTCCCCCTCGACGACGATCTCCGCGGCCTCGAAGCCGTCGCGGACGTCGCCCTTGGAGATGAGTATGTTCTTGAAGCTGTTGTCCGGCGCCCGCAGCGTCCGCGCCAGAGCCAGGGAATCCTCGATGCTCAGCACCGGCTCGGCCGCCTCGTACTCCACGCGGATGCGCCGGATGGCCTCGTAGGCCTTGGCCCGGGAGGCGTGGCCCACCAGGAGGATGGGCTCCATGGGATGGCGGATGACGCCCTCGGCCAGGAGCGGCTGGTCATCCTCGATGAGCGCGACGCAGTTCTTGCCCGGGATATCCTTGGCCGTGACCACGACGCACTCCGACCAGGGAAAGGCGGGGTCGAAGTCGATGCTCTTGATCGCGCCGCAGGCGATGCTCGAGCGGAGCGTGGCTCCGTAGAGGCAGCCGGGGAGCGCGTAGTCGTCGACGTACTTGGCCAGGCCGCAGAGCTTGGCCGGCCCTTCCTTGCGGGGCACGGAGGTCCCGACGCAGCCTCGCCGCCTGGAAGCCATGTGCGCCATTATATAACAATGGCCCCGGATCGCGATGAGCGCTTTCGCGTTCATCGCGGTCCGGGGGATCGGCCCGGAACAAGCCGCGCCAGGATGTTCGCATCCCAGCCGGGCAGGTGTCTGGAGGTCTGTCTATTGCTCTGCGGAGGGACGAGGATTATAATATCCCGTCTGCCGAGCTGCGCCGCTCTTGCCCGCCCGCAGCCTGATAACGAACGCAACGACATGCCGATCTATCTCAAGGACGCGGAGTTCATCGATTGGCGGACCTTGAAGGTCCGCCGCACGCACATCGAGGTCTCACCGGGCCCCGAGGGAGGGCTGCGCTTCCCCGCGTCGATCCCCAGGGGCGTAAAGGTCCTCGATTGCCGCGGCCGCATCGTCACGAAATCCTTCGTGGTCGGCCACCACCACATCTACTCCGCGCTCGCCCGCGGCATGCCGGCTCCGCGCAAGGCGCCCCGGGATTTTTCCGAGCTGCTCAAGTTCGTGTGGTGGAACCTGGACAAGAAGCTCGACCTCGCCATGGTCCGCGCCTCGGCCCTGGCCTGCGGCGTGGAGGCCGCGCGCTGCGGCACGACCTTCATCATCGACCACCACGCCTCGCCCAACGCCGCGCCCGGCAGCCTGCACGCCATCGCCCAGGCCCTGGAGGAGGTCGGCCTTTCGCACCTGCTCTGCTACGAGCTCTCCGCGCGCGACGGGAAGAAGCGCTGGCGCGAGGGCCTGGCGGAGACCGAAGCCTACCTTTCCGCGCGCCAAGGTCTGATGGGGCTGCACGCCTCCTTCACGGTCGACGACGAGGTCCTCTCCGCCGCCCGGGCGGGCGCCGAGCGGCACGGGACCGGCTTTCATGTCCACGCCGCCGAGGACCCCTGCGACCAGGAGGACTCTCTGCGCCGCTACGGCAAGAGAGTCATCCGCCGTTTCCATGAGGCGGGCCTGCTCGACTCCCCCAAGACCCTCCTCGCCCACTGCCTGCATCTGGACGCGGCGGAGCGCCGCCTCGTCGCGCAGTCGCGGGCCTGGGTCGCGCAGAACGCGGAGAGCAACCAGAACAACAACGTCGGACTTTTCGACCCGCGCGGCCTGGGGGAGCGCATCCTCATCGGCACCGACGGCATGCATTCGGACGCCCCGGCCTCCGCGCGCGCGGCTTATCTTGCGGCCGGGCCGGTGGGGGGCCTCTCGCCCCTGGCGGCCTACCGGAGGCTGCGCGCGGCGCACGAGTATCTCTCCTCCAACGGCTTCTCCGGGGACGGCGAGAATAACCTCGTCGTGCTCGACTATCCTTCCCCGACGCCGGTCACGCCCGGGAACTGGCCCGGCCATCTCTTCTACGGCTACAGCCGGGCGCACGTGGAGAGCGTCATCTCCAACGGCCGCCTCATCGTCAAACGCCGCCACTCGACCCTGGTCGACGAGGAGAGGGTTTTGGCCCGGGCCAAGGAGCAGGCTAAAAGACTATGGCGAAGACTCTGACGCCGGACATCGACGCCAAGCGCCTCTACGGTTCCATCCGGGAACTGGGGAAGGTCGGCGCTTACCGGGATGAGCGCACGGGCCTTATGGGCGTCAATCGGCTCGCCCTCACCTCCGCGGACAGGGAAGGCCGCCGCCTGGTGGTCAAGTGGTTCAAGCAGGCCGGGCTCAAGGTCCGCGTGGACCGCGTCGGCAATGTGTACGGCCGGCGGGAGGGCCTGGAGCCGGGGCTCAGGCCGGTGATGGCCGGCTCGCACATCGATTCGGTCCCCACGGCCGGGGCTTTCGACGGTTGTCTCGGGGTGCTCGGGGCCCTCGAGGTGGTGCGCGCGCTCAACGCCCGTAAGATCGCCACGCGCAGGCCCTTGGTCGCGGCGTTCTTCACCGATGAGGAAGGCTGCCGATTCGGCGTAGACATGCTCGGCTCCGCCGTGGCTACCGGAAGGATCCGGCTCGAGGACGCCTACGCCCTCAAGGACCAAGCGGGACTCAGCGTCAAAGAGGAGTTGGGGAAGATCGGCTTCTTGGGCTCGGACCCTGTTCGAGCCATGCTCCCCCACGCGTACGCGGAGTGCCACATCGAGCAGGGGCCCATCCTCAAGCGCACCGGCATGGAACTCGGGGTCGTCAGCGGGGTGCAGGCCATCTCGTGGTTCGAGGCGCTCATCACGGGGAAGTCCTGCCACGCCGGGACCACGCCCATGGAGTACCGCAGCGACGCGGGCGTCGCCGCCTCCAAGCTCAATCTCAAGCTGCGCGAGTGGACCGCGTCGGGACTCTTCGGCAAGGATTTCCGGGCCACCATGGGCGTGTTCCGGCCGCATCCCGGCATGGTGAACGTGGTCCCGGGCCGCCTGGCCTGCTCCGTGGACCTGCGCAACCCCTCGGACTCGATGATGCGCCGCGCGGAAAAGGCGCTCTTTACCTATGCCAAAAGGGTGGAGAAAGAGGAGGGGGTCTCCATCGCCTGGCGCAGGACCGCCGGCACTCCGGCCGTCCGCTTCGACCCCTCGGTGCAGGCGCTCATCGACGAGACCGCCGGGGGCATGGGACTCAGGCGCAGGAGCATCCTCTCCGGAGCGGGGCATGACGCCCAGGAATGGTCGCGCTTGTGCAAGACCGCGATGATCTTCGTGCCGGGAGAGTATGACGGCATCAGCCACAACCCCCGTGAATTCTCCACTCCCAAGCAATGCGCGGACGGGGTGCGCTGCCTCCTGCGGGTGATCCTCGCCCTCTGCGAGGAGAGGGGCCGGTGAGGGTCCGGGACCGGGCCCGCGTGCGGGCCGCTTTGACCCAGACCGTGAACGCCTATGCGGACATGCCCGCCTCTCTCGACAAGATCGGAACGCTCCGGGGCCGCCTCGACCATGTTCGGGAGGCCAACCTGGAGCATAATCGGGACCTCGTCCGCCGCGCCGCGAGCATGGGCGCGCGGGTCATTTGCCTGGGCGAACTCTTCGCGGCCCCCTACTTCGCCCTGACGCTCGACGCCCTGTGGCTCGACATGGCCGAGGACGCGGCCGCCGGGGAGAGCGTGCGGGCCATGCGCCACGCGGCCAAGGAGTGTTCCGTCATCGTCATCGCCCCCATCTACGAGCTTGCCCCCGGGGGGAAGCGCTACAACACCGCCGTGGTCATCGACGAGCATGGCGCCGTCCTGGGCAAGTTCCGCAAGCTCCACATCCCGCAGGGCAAGAACGACAAGGGCGAGTTCATGGAGAAGTTCTACTACGGCCAGAGCGACGGCCCCCTCAACGAGGGCGCCGCGAGGGTCGCCGCCGACAACCCCCTCTTCCCCGTCTTCCAGACCTCGGTCGGGCGCATCGGGGTCTCCATCTGCTACGACCGCCACTTCGAGGGGGTCACCGGGAGCCTGGCGGACGCGGGCGCGCAGGTCGTCTTCAGCCCGGCCGTGACCTTCGGCACGAAGTCCCGCCGGATGTGGTGCATGGAGTTCCCCGTGGACGCCGCCCGGCACAACGTCATCATCGGCGGCTCCAACCGCTTCGGCGCGGAGAAGCCCTGGGGCCAGCATTTCTTCGGGGCCTCCTACTTCGTGACGCCCAACCGCCGCCTCGAGAACCTGAGCCGCCATCCCAACCTCGTGGTCGCGGACCTCGACCTCCACGAGTTGGACGCCCCCGATCCCGCGGGCTGGAACCTCAAGCGCGACGCCAGGCCCGAGGTCTATTACCCCAAGCGCAAGCGCCGGGAGGCGCAATGATCTTCGGCAAGAGCGAGGAAGGGAGCACGGGCCGTCTCATCGAGCTGTGCGCGGGATATTTCTTCTTCTACGTGCTGACGGGCGTGAGCGTCAAGTACTTCCTCTCCACGGCCCCGGGCATGCCGGGCATGAAGGACCTGGAGTTTCTGGTCTACAGCACCTGGGGCGGGGCCGTCATCCCCCTGGGCGCGGCCGTGTTCCTGGGCTGGTGGAGGCTCAAGTCCAACAAGATGCTCCGGCTGGGCCCCCTGGACCTCCCCTCGGAATGCCTCTACATCGTCCCCTCCGGGCTCTGCACCGCGGTGGTCATCCCCACGACGACGCTGATGTACATGCTGCCCATCTCGGTGATGGTCGCCATGGTCATCATGCGCGCGAGCGTCATCGTCATCAGCCGCGCGGTGGACGCGATCCAGATCCGGCAGGGCATCCTCAAGAAGAGGGTCTATTGGGAGGAGGACGCGGCCGTGGTCCTGGCCCTGGGCGCGGCCGGGACGAACCTGCTCTGGGTTGGGAGCGGGGATTTCGACTTCGTGCACTCGGGGCCCGCGATGCTCATCCTGGGCAGCTACATCGCGGCCTACGCCTTCCGCATCTACATCATGAACTACTTCAAGAACACCCGCGCGCCCGGCGTCCCCCTCGACAACAAAGGCTTCTTCGCCATCGAGCAGATCGCCGCGACCTCGGCCATGGCCCTGGGCACGCTCCTCCTCTGCCGCGCGCCCTCCCTCTTCGGCGCGGAGCAGAGCCGGGCCCTGGAGGTGTTCCGGGGGGCCGTGGCCTTCCAGAGCCCGCACTGGGCGAGCGCGAGCCTCGCCGGCACCGCCTACGGTTTCGTGGCTTTCTTCTCCGTGTTCATCTTCATGTTCAAAGGGCGCACCGCCACCTTCGCCGGGCTCGTCAACCGGCTCACCTCCCTGGTGGCCGGGACGGTGTCCACGCTCCTGTTCTGGGGGCTCTTCGGGGGGAAATTCCCCAAGCCCGGGGAGTGGCTCTCCCTGGGGCTCATCTTCGCGGCCGTGGGATTTCTGACGCTCGCCGAGCGCAAGCGCTCCGCC
>CAYWAR010000020.1:0-6196 GCA_964455765.1 uncultured Elusimicrobia bacterium | reverse complement strand
GGAAACCTGGTCCGAAAGTCAACGTCTGACCCCTGCTCTTGACAGGACCGGATACTCCTGTTATCTATATAGTTCGCGCCGGTAGGAAGGTCGCGCCCCCGAGGCCGGATCCGGGGGGCGGAAGATAGTGCGCTGAGGCCGCGGGACGCTCTGCGCGGACTCCGGGAGGGGAGCACTATGTCGGCACTGGAAGCTATCCGCAGGCGGATCACCGCGGAGAAGTTCGACTCGTCGCGCACGCTCTCCGAGCAGGACATCCTGGAGCTCATCGAGTACGCGACGCACGCCCCGTCCTCGTTCAATCAGCAACATTGGCGCTTCGTCGCCGCGGTCCGACCCGAGGATAAGGCCAGGCTCACGCGCATCGCCTACAACCAGACCAAGGTCTCCGACGCCTCGGTCACCTTCTTCGTGCTGGGGGATCTGCGGGCCCACGAGCGCCTGGGAGAGGTCCTCTCCCGCTCCGTGGCCGCGGGGGTCCTGGACCAATCCACCGCCGACGTGTGGGTGGCGATGGCGGGCCGGATGTACGCCGACCCCCGGGACGCGCGCGACGAGGCGGTGCGCTCCGCCTCCCTGGCGGCCATGACGCTCATGCTCGCCGCGGAGTCCAAGGGACTGGTCTCGGGGCCTTTGACCAGCTTCGACCCGGACCTCTTGATCAAGGAGTTCGACATCCCGGAGCGCTATGTGCCGGTCATGCTCCTGCCGGTGGGTTATCCGGATTTCGGCAACGGACCCAAGAAGGCGAGGCTCAAGGCTTTCGAGGTGCTCCGTTTCGGCAGCGGCCGCGGCCTGTAGGGCCTCTTCCTCAGGCGTTGAGGTAGTTGACTTCGGCGCCCAGGATCGCCTGGCGAAGGCGGTCCATGATGCGGTAGTAGGCCATGTCCACTTCGCCTTCCGCGTGCCCGGACACCGTGCCTTCGGGGTCCTCGCGGCGGAAGGCGAGGGCGAAGCCGGGACCGGAGTACGCGGCCAGCTCTCCGGAGACCGCCAGGCGGTATTCCAAGCCCTCGAAGCGCCCGAACACGCTTTCCTCCCCGCCCGTGCGCTCCAGGAAGAACCCGTCGCGGCTTTTGAGCTCGCGCCACGATTGGAGGCTCCCGAAGAAGCGGGGCTTGAGGATGTAGGGTCCGCCGTCCTCCGGGCAGAACACGTCGCAGTTCCCGCACTCGTTGCAGAAATCCGCGAAGTTCCCGATCTGGTGCTTGCGCTCGAGCTTGAGCGAGCCGTTGGGGACGCTCTCCCACGCCCCGTCCTTGAGCCTCAGCTTGAAGAGCGGGATCTCCATGACCGGCAGGGTGAAGGTGAAGTTGGCGTCGTTGGGGCAGACCGGGACGCATTTATCGCAGGTCACGCAGTCGAAGAGCTTGAGGCGGGAGCCTATCTTCTTGGGCGTCTCGGTGTTCTTCTCCCGGGCGTAGCGCGCGTCCTTGAGCAGGGCCTCGGCGTAATAAGCGGTGTTGAGGAGCTTGGCCTCGCTCACCCAGCGCGCGTGCTCCGGGGCGTCCGGCGCGGGCGCAGCGGAGAGCCCGGCCTTGGCCAGAGCCGCCTCGGCGTTGCCGAAGCCCCGCAGGATGAGCCCGTCGACGTCCGAGGCTCCGGCCTTGTCCATCCGCTTTCCCAGTTCTTCCAGGTAGCCTTGCTGTCGCCCGTAGCCTCCGGGCTTGAGCAGGTCCGTGCAGACCGTCACCGGGACCAGGCCCAGGGCGGCCGCGTCGGGGAAGTTGAAGCGGTCGATGCCGGCCGAGAAGGAGACCGGGACCGAGTCGCCGAAGGCCTTGCGCAGCCTGTGGGCGAGCTGGATGGCGAGCACGTGCAGGGGGGGGCCGGAGAGGTACATCTCACCCTCGCTCTTGGGAAAGAAGTCCCGATGGTTCTCCACGATGAGCGTGTTGCTGAATTTGACCCCGAAGGAGCGCCCGAGCCCGGCCGCCCTTTTGCGCAGGCGCTCCACGAAGGCCGAGGCCTGCTCCCATTTGGCGTCCTTCTCGAAGGCGGCGTCCGGCACGCGGAGGTCCCGATAGCCCAGGATGCCGGTCAGGATGCGGCGGACCTCGTCCTTGCCCAGGAGGGTCGGGTTGAGCTTGACGACGCAGTCGAGGCTGTTGGTCTCCAGCAGGAAGAGGATGATGCGCTCGATCTCCTCGGGGGGGCAGCCGTGGAAGGTGCTCAAGGTCAGGGTGCCGGAGAGCCGGGCGTCGAAATCCAGGTCCCGCAGGCTCTTGTACTGCGCGGGGATCTGCGGGCGCAGGCGGTCGATGAGCGCCGAGCAGTCCTTCATGCCCCGGATGAAGGATTGGACGCGCTCGCTCTGGATGCCCTTGAGATCGTAGCCCACGCTCATGTCGAAGAGAGCGCCGCCCGAAAGGGCAGACAGGGAGAGCTTGCCGCTCGCCTCCAGCATGCGGATAAGCATGGAGGCTTTCACGTATTCCTCCAGCGATTGCTCGAGCTTGAGCTCCTGCGACCACTCCACGTTGTAGCCCACGTTCTGCATGTCGATGCAGGGCCGCGGGATCTTGAGCTCATCGAGGATCTGCACGGTCTTGAGCTCGATGATCCGCGAGCCTCCCAGCCAGGCGAGCACGATGTTCTGCGCCATCTGCGAGTGCGGCCCCGCGGCCGGTCCCAGCGGGGTGGCGGCTCTGCGGCCGTGGAAACGCACGGAGAGGTCCCGCTTGGAGTCGCCCGCGAAGAACTTGCGCTTGGGGAGGTCGAAGATGGAGTTCCGGGTCTCCAACTCGCGGAACATGCGGGAGACCAGCTTCCCGAAGGGATAGGGGATGAGCTCGGCCATGGGCGTAAATTACCAGTTTTCCGGCCTCGCGGCCAACCCATAGCGGCCGCCCGGGACGGCCGCTCCTTTGCCGTCCATCCTATCTATGGTAGAATCCCAAAAGTCCGCCCGGAGCGGACCTGCAGACTGCTTCTCATAGGAGACTACCATGAAAAAAAACCTAGTTCTTTCGGCACTGCTGACTCTCGTCGTTTTAGCCCTGGGCACCCGCGCTTGGGCCAATTGCGGCCATTGCGACGGGGACAAGGAGTCGAAGGGCGGCCACCACGGGAAAGGGCATAATGCCTGCCCGTCCTCGGTGGAGGGAGCGCAGATCGCGGTGGAGAACACCGCCGACGGCGTCCTCGTCAAGTTCACGGCCAAGGACCCGGCCGCGGTCAAGAAGCTCCAGGAGACCGCCGCGGAGCATTTCAAGGGCAAGGGCATGTGCCCCAATTGCAAGGAAGGCAAGCAGTGCGCCGATTGCAAGGCCGGAAAGAAAGAGCACGGCAAGAAGGAACGGTGGGTCTGCCCCATGAACTGCGAGACCTCGAGCAAGCCCGGCAAATGCTCCAAGTGCGGGATGGATCTCAAGAAGGCCGACGAGAAGAAGTAGTCCCGTTCAGGAGCCGGAAGGAAGGGCGACCCCGGATTTCCTCAGCAGCTCGGACCCCCTGCTCGAGAGGTCTTCCTTGCTGAACGCGTTGAGGTAGCGGGAGCCGGGGAAGAAGAAATAGAGGAGGGAATCCTTCGTCCCGCCGGAGTCCGGGTGAGCGTCGATGCCCAAGGACTGGGCCAGGGCGATGGAGCCTTCCCCGAACTTGTCCTCCGGACCGAAATCCCCGACCAGGGCGAAGGCCCTGAGCCCGTTGGCGGGGTTGATGACCGCCGCAATGTCGCCGCAGGCGATGCCCGGGTGGCTCCGCTTGAACTTCTCGCCCCTGGGGACCACGACATAGGGGACCCGCATGGGATTGAGGAAGCGCCCCTCGGGGTCCGTGCAGGAAGTCCGGTTCTGGCGGGAGGGGTCCTTGAAGACGGGGCGGCCGGTCGCCTTCTGCTGTTCATTGTAGGCCCGGAGGTCCTCGCGTGGGATGAGCCCGTCGGAATCGACGGCCATGCCCGCGCTCACCACCAGCGGAGCGCTCACCCGCTTGGGCGCCACGCCGATGCCGGGGAGGTAGCGGAAGGGGGCCGCCCCGGGTCGGTCCATCAGGCGGAGGTCTCCGCGCGGGGCCAAGGCAAGCGCGTCGCGCAGCTCGTCCTGGAGGACCGGCTCCTTGCGCGCGAAGGGACTCGGCGGCGCCCGGCGCTTGGCCGCAACGGGCAGAGGCTCGCGCACGACCTGGAAGCTGTCGTCCGGGATCCTGCGGGGGTTGGCGGCCCCAGCGAAGCCCAGGATGCCGAAGGAGCCGCCGGCCTTCACCGCCCCCTTGCCGGAGCCCGAAACGGTCCCGTCGAAGAGGGCGTCCAAGCCGTCGTCCCCGGAGAAACGGGAGCTCAAGCCGTCGAGAGGGCGTCCTCTGGGGGAGGGGTCCACGCTCCGCCCGCGCGGGGCCCTTGCGGGGTCCGGGCCGTCTACGCCCTGACGGGCCCTGTCCTTGAGGGATTCCCGCTCCCCCTCCTCCTGCCATGGAAGAGGGGGGTGAAGGTCCGCGAGGAGGTCGGATTTAAGGGATTCCCACCGCTCTTCCCAGGTGCGGAGCTCCTCGAGGGTCTCCGCGCGAGAACCTCCCGTGCGGATGCCGCCGATGAGGGGGCGGTACTTCGCGGTGACCGGGTGCTCCGGCGTCTTGGGCAAGGCCTCCTCCCAATCCGCGAGGGAGCCTAGAAGGACGCTTTTTCGCAGTTCCTCCTTGCTCGGGCCGGGCTCCGAGGCCAAAGGCCGGCGCGCCTGGAGCATGGCCGGGGAAGACAATAATAGCGCCGCCGATAAGAGCGCGGAGAGGTTGCGCATACGCCATAGTATGGGAGCCAAGGACCCAGGCTTGAAGGGGCTTCGGTCCCAGACGCGCTTAGGACCAAAGGCCCACAGGTGTCGTAAAGTAATTCGTAAAGCAGGCCGTGATTTGCTCGAAGTCTAGGCCATGGGATCCCATGGCTTCATGGAGACGGGCCCGCACTTCATCCGCCGACAGGGTCTTCCGGTCGCTGTGCTTCTGGATGGAGCGTAGCCATCGGTCGAGGTCGTGGCAGACGGACATCCAACCGCCGCCCTCTAGGGCCAGCTTCGTAGAGTTTGTTTTGGTCCATGATTGTTGGTTATCCCCAAAAGATGTGCGTGGGGTCTCGGCTGACCTCGTCGAGCAGGCTTTGGATGGCGACCGCGGGCTCGGCATCTTCGTAGAAATGCCAGCGGCTATTCCTGTCGGCGCAGTAGAGGGTCCAGCGTTTATCGCCCGCGTCATAGCGGAATTGCGCCACGGGGTGGGATGTCCAGCGCTTGGGATCTCGGAAATACGGGCGCTCTTCGATCAGGGTGACGGTGTCGCCTCTCCAGCGGTATGTCAAGCGCACCTTGTTTCGGACACGGGCAGGTATCCGCTCCTCGCAGTAGCGGCCCAGGGATTGCTCGACCAGGAGCTGCTCTTTCTTCGGCAGCATGGGCTATTTCCCTTGCTTGCGCACGTGCTGGTAACCCTTTCCAAAGGCCGCCAGCATGGCGACGCCCTCATCACGTTTCTTGTCTCCAGCTTCGTCCATCGTGCCGGCGGCCAAGACATCCATGAAGGGGGAATAACGGTCCTCGGACTCCCGTAGAAAGCGCTCCACGTATGCCCCAGCCTCGGCCGACGCCAGAGCGCCGACTTCCTTGCCGAGCAAGACGGCTCCCGCGGTCTCGTATTCCTGATCAGCAAATTCCGGTTCCGTTGCAAGCCCGTAGCGCCGCTCGTCGTTGGTGCCTCCGGCATAGTTGTGCAGCCAGTAGGCGATGTCCTTGGTGTCGTCCTTGAATTTATCGCCGCCGCGCTCCTTTCGGTCAAGGTAGGCGATGATCTTGAGCAGCACGAATCCGGGCACCGTGATGACCGACATGGGGGCGGCTTTCGATTCCTCGGACTTGCGCGCGGCGGCGCAGGCTTCATCGAAGCCCGTCACCGTCATCTCGAAGCCTGACACCGGCCATGCGAGCTTCCCGCCAGGGGCGATCTGGGGGCCGTAGGGGATGAGGTCGACCATCGCGGTCCCGAGATGCAGCCGATGCTCGATCTTGGGATTGGGAGTGAACCCCTTCCCAAGCAGCGCATCCCGCAGTTGCTTATAGGTCGACCAGTCGTGTGTGTTGAACGCGAAGTCGGCGTCGTTGGTCCGGCGGAATCTAGGGTAATCCGCTTCGATTTCGGGGGTGAACTCCGACATCAAGGCTCCGACGAGCACAATGTCGAGGTTCAGCCCCTTCGCCGCGTCGGTGACTTC
>CAYWAR010000019.1:14812-15529 GCA_964455765.1 uncultured Elusimicrobia bacterium | reverse complement strand
GCTCTCCTCGATGCCCCGCAGGTGCGCCTCCCGCGAAGGGCCGGCTTCCCGCCGGACGCCGGCCAGGCGCTCCAGAATGATGTCGTTGAAGAGGACGCGGACCCCCAGCCGCCGGCCCGCCTCCAGCGCGGCGGCCGCGAGCTCGCTCAAGGACCGGCGCGGCAGGCCCTGGAGCGAGGGGTCTTCCTCGCGCCTAAACAGCCCCCGGCGCAAATGCGCCAGCGCGTGCGCGGGCCCCATGCGGGCGAGTTTCTTGAGAGTGCCGAGCATCTCCGGGACGGTCCGGGGCAGGTTGCGCTGGACGCTGGAGAAGAGCACCTCCTTGACGCCATAGCGCGCGGCCAGCTCCACGAAGAGGGTCATCTGCCTCCAGTTCGCCTTCTGGAGTGTGACGTTGAAGGAGAGGGAGCCGGTCTTGCCGAGCAGGCCGAGGTTATGGAGGATGAGCTCGAAGGACGAGCGCCGGCGGATGGCCTCGAACACCTCACGCGTGGCTCCGTCGCAGGAGAAACGGATCTGGAAGCCCATGCGCGCCATGCGCAGCCAAAGCCCGTCGTCCCTGCGCCCGAGATTGGTGACCAGACCGAAGCGCAGGCGGCCGCCCCCTCCGCGGGCGGCGTAGGACTCGCAGAGGTCCAGGCTGCGGGGGAAGTGCGGCGAGATCACGCTCTACCCGCAGCCCGGCGCGTGGTCGCGCGACCGGCGGCTCAAGGTGTT
>CAYWAR010000019.1:0-14802 GCA_964455765.1 uncultured Elusimicrobia bacterium | reverse complement strand
CCCTGAAGATGGGCGTATTCCAGATGGGGAAACAGCTCGGAGGCGACGCGGCCGAAGAGCTCCGGGCCCATGTTCAGCTCCGGACGGTAGACGGCGTACTCGGGCATCCAGGACTGCGGGCACATCACGCAGCGGAAATTGCAGTTGCGCGTCAGCTCGATGGACGCGCGGAAGGGAAGACCCTCAAGAAGCGTCTTCCCGTCGTTGAAGGCGCGCCAGGAGGAGCGCTTCGTCCCCTCGATGTCCGTGGATACGGCGACGGGGTCCACGGGTCAGTGCGAGAGCATCCCGTAGACGCGCTCGACGGACCGGCGGGCCGCGTCTTCCGGGCCCAGGGAGCGCAGGCGCAGCAGCGCCTGCCGTCCCAGGCGCCGGGCCTCCTCCCCGTCGCGCAGCATCCCGAGTATGCCCTCGGCCAGCGCCCCGGCGTCGCGGCGCACCAGCACGGCGTTCCCGGCATCGAGCAGGCAGTTGTGGTTGGGCAGGTCCGTGGCCACGATGGGGACCCCGGATGCCATGTAGGCGTAGAGCTTCATGGGGACCGCTTTCTCCTGGACCATGGGGGAGACGAGCACGTCGGCCACGCGCATGAGGCGCAGGGTGTCCGGGATGGGCCGCTTGCCCAGCCAGCGGACGCTCTCGCCCAAGCCGAGCTCCCGCGCGCGCGCGCGCAGGGACTCGATCTGCGCGGGCTCCCCCCCCACCACCACGCAGCAGGTCTGGGGCGAGCGGCGCAGGACCTCGGGCAGGCTCTCCAGGAGCAGTTCCACGCCCTGATAGGGCTCCAGATTACCGGCATAGAGCACCACCCGCTGATGGTCGAGATTGCAGGCGTCGCGAAGGGCCTCCCGCTCGGCCTCCCCCAGGGACGCCTCCTCGGGCAGGGAGGGGGCGTGGTCGTAGGAGACCACGCGCCCCGCCGCGGCGCGCGCCGAGGCGAAGGCGGTGGTATCGGGGCTATTGGTGAGCACCGCGTCCGCGGAGCGGAGCATCCAGTCCTCGGCGCGGCGCACCATGGACAAAAAAGCCCCGCGGCGCAAGAACCCGCTGCGCTCCAGGCGCAGGCTCAGGACATCGTCCATGTCGTAGAGCAGAGGGAGGCCGAAGAGGCGTTTGAGCACCGCCCCGAGGAAGGCGGACTCCTCGCAGGCGTGCACGAGCGCGTAGCGGTTGCGCAGGCACAGGGCGAAGGCATAGGCCGGCATCAGGAGGTCGAGCGCGAGCTTTCCCCAGGAGGGGCCGATGGGCACGTCCCGCACCCACGGCAAGCGGGGCAGGCGGAGGATGCGCACCCCGGGGATATCGACATCCTCTCCAAAAGGGAAGGTGAGGAGATCGACGCGGCACCCCATCGCGGAGAGGGCCGCGAGGATGCTCCGCTGGGCGATGCACATGCCGCGCAGGCGATAGAAGGGCTGGGGCGCGAGGAAGAGTACTCTCATCGATGGAGGCTGTACGGCGCCCCGCTCAGAGCAGCCGGCGGGCCCACTGAGCGCAGAGCGCATCAAGGCATGATTTTACCATTTTCCCCGCCGGAGAAGCTGTGTTTTCCGGCCGCCAGTCCAGGGGCGGGGCTCCGAGGAGCTCCCGGTCCGGGACCCGGCGGCGGGACTGATGGCCCCCTCGCCGAGCCAGGAGCTCCCGGCGGCCGCGCCAAAGGTCCGCGTAGGCGGCCAGGCACTGTGCCCCAGCCCCTCGCCGGCATGCGTCGATCCAATTGAGCCCCTCGTAGGCCAGTTGAACGGGCAGGGTGAGCAGGAGCGTGCGTGTTTCGAAGAGCACGAGCATCAGCCGCCAGCGGTTGCGCGTCTGGAAATAGGTCCTGCGCCGGTGGAGAGGCCCTTGCGAGGTCCTGCTCCCGTCGGCCGAGCGCTCATGGCGCACCCGGGCGGAGGGCACGTGCACCGCGGTGAACCCCAGGCCGCCGAGCCGGAGGAAGAACTCCGCGTCCTCGCGGAAGAACACCAGGGACTCGTCGAAACCTCCCGCGCGCAGGGCGTGCTCCCTGCGCAGGAGCAGGGCCGTGGCCGTCGCGGCCCGGGGCCGGAGGGAGGGGGCCTCGGCTTCGCCGAGCGGCCGCCCGCGGTTCTCCAAGCAGAGCTCGCCCAGGAAATGGAGTCCGCCGGCGTCGAAGTGCACCACGCTCCCGGCTCCGAGGAGCACGCGCGGGGTCAGGATCGACGCCTCCGGGTGCTCCCGGGCGGCCGCGAGCAGAAGCTCGATGCAGTCCTCCTCGGCCCGGGCGTCGGAGTCCAGGAGGAACACCCAGTCCGAGGAGGATTCCCGCAAGGCTTTGTTCCGCGCCGGACAGGGCCCTTCCTCCCCGCCGGGCGAAAGCCTCGCGACCGTGACTTCAGCGGCCATCAGCCGCCCCCTCCGGGAGCGGAGGACGACCGCCCTCCGAGGACGGCGGCCCCTTGGCCGCCGCCCCCTCCGGGAGCGGAGGACGACCGCCCTCCGAGGACGGCGGCCCCTTGGCCGCCGCCGCTCCCAAGCCTCGGAGGAACTCCGCGGTCCGCGCGGCCACGGCCTTATGGCCGGCCTCGTTCCAATGTCCGTCGAGCCGGATCTCCAGTCTCTCGTCCGTGTATCCCCCCAGCGCGGGGCCCAGATCCAGGGCGGGTATCCCTTCCTCCCGGAGCATGGCCATGAGCTCATCGCGCGCCCGAGGATGCAGGCGCGTCCAGCGAGGAAGGCTCCAGTTCGGATGCACGAGCACCGCCAAACGCGCGCCGGAGGCCGAGGTCTCCCGGCCCAGTCCCTGGACATCCTCCAGCAGAGCGCGCATCCCCCCCTCGAAATCCTCCCCGGTGCGGGTCAGGTTCATCCAGACGGTGACGAGTTGGGTGAGGAGGACGTTCACGGCCGCCCCGCACCGGGTCATGAGGAATTTCGCCCCGCGGCAAGCGCGGCCAGGCTCCAGCCCCAACTGGGCGCAGAACTTGTACTCGACGAAATCAACTCCTCCGGGCTCACTGCGGCTTCCCTTCCACTGGGCGAAGATGGCGTTGTCCCTGGGGTCGTTGGTGACCAGGAGGAGTAGGACCCATTTCGGCTTGAAGCTCCGGCCGTAAAGGCGGTATAGGAGCCTCTCCTGAGCGGTCCCATAGCTCGGCACGCCGAGGTTGACGACGCTCAGGCCGGTCTCCCGGGAGAGGAGAGCGGGCCAAGCCCGTGCGGCGTCCACCTCCATGCCCAAGGTGAAGGAATCTCCCAAGGCCGCGAGGTCGGCGGTCTCCGGACTCTTCCCGCCCCGCGCGAGGCGGAATCCCAAGCGCGATTGGCCCGGGTAGGGGGCTTGGCGGGTCTCGTAGCGGCGCCCCCTCCACTCCAAGACGCGGTCGTGTCCGGAACGCAGGGCGTGCCCGAGTTCCGGGTCGGGGACGACCAAGCCGAGCGAGCCGCGGCGCTTGAATCGGATCGCGGCCGCGTCCTCGCTGGGAAGGAAGAATACGGGCCCGGCATACGCCTGCAGGAGCGCGGCCAGGGCGGCAAGGGCGAGGAGACCGAGCAGAAGCATCTTTCGCCTCATGGTCGCTCCCCAACGAACTCGGATGCGACCATTTCCTGCGCAATATGCTCGGTCATCTCACTATTGTACAATGACGCATGGCCGCTTTGAGGGCGTTGGCCCTATCCGGCGGGAATTGGGTGCTCTGGTTCCTTCTCGGGGCCTCGGTATTGTCCATGGCCGTGATCCTGGAGAGGTCCCTGGTTTTCCTGCGCGAGGGCCGTTCCTGCCGGGCCCTGCGGAGCCTCGCGCAAGCCCCTCTCCTGCGCAAGGATTGGGATTCTCTTTCCCGTCTGGCCGGGGAACATCCGGGCGCCGCGGCCCTCATCCTGAAAGCGGCCGCCGAGGCCGCGCCCGCGGGCCCGGCGGCCGTGGAGGAGCGCGCCCTGGCCGCCCGCCTCGACGCCAAACGCCTGCTCGACCGCAGGCTCATCGTGCTCGGCACTTTGGGCAACAGCGCGCCGTTCATAGGCCTATTCGGGACGGTGCTGGGCATCATCCGCGCTTTCCAGGATCTTTCCCAGACCTCCGCGGGGCCGGACGCCGTGATGCGGGGGCTTTCCCAAGCCCTCATCGCCACGGCCTTCGGGCTGCTCGTCGCGATCCCGTCCTCCATCGGCTATAATTATTTTCTCCGCCGCATGGAGACCTCGCTCGACGAGGCCGAGCGGCTCGTGCGCCTGCTCTTGTCCTCGCTCAAGTGAGGAGCTTCTCCGAGGGCGCCCGGCCCATCACGGACATCAACGTCACGCCGCTCGTCGATGTCGCTCTCGTGCTCCTGGTCATCTTCATGGCCGCCGCGCCTCTCATCCATCAAAAGGCGCTCAACCTGGCCTTGCCCAAGGCCACGCGCCCCCAGGCCAGGCCTTCCCCGGCCGTGCGCCTGATGATGGGCTCCGATCGCAGGCTTTCCCTTGAAGGGCGCCTCATCGAAACCTCCCGGCTCGCCTTCGAGCTCGCGGCCCTGCTCCGGCAGGACCCCGCGCTCAAACTGAGCTTGGCCGCCGATGAATCCGTTCCTTATGGCGAGGTGGTCGAGATCCTGGACCAAGCCCGGGGGGCGGGGGTGAAGTCGCTCTCCCTGGAGATGCGTCCTAAATGAAGAGTCCCCCCCTTTTTCCGGCCGCTCTCGCATTCTCCTTGGGCCTGCACACGGGCGCGGCTTTATGGCTGGGAGCTCCCGAAGACGCCTCCGCCATCGAAATCGACCTGACGAGGCCCATCTCCGCGGGTCCGGGGCGGGAGGCCGCATCGTCCGGAGCGTCCGCGCCGGACACTTCCCCTCCGGCCCCGGAACCCTTGGCCGCCTCCCCCTTCGGGAGCGGCCGCCTTCCGACGGATTCCGGAAGCGGCACTTCCTCGCTGGAAAGCTCGGTCGGAGAACGGCCGCCCTTCGAGAACGGCGGTCCCGGGGCGGCTGAAGGTCCGGATCTGGACTCCGTTGCGGGCGGAGCTCCGGGCCGCGGGGGCTGGAGCGTTCCGGTGCGCCCCCCCGTCCTGCTCCATCCCGACAAGGTCCGCGCGCGGCTGCGCCGTCTCTACCCGGAGGAGGAGCGCAAGGCCGGCCGGGAAGGCGAGGTGCTCGCGGATCTGCGCGTGGACGCGGAAGGCCGTGTGCTTTCTTATGAGATCGTGCGCTCGGCCGGAGCGGCCTTCGACGAGGCCGCCGGGGAGGCCCTCGCCGCCATGCGCTTCTCCCCGGCGCTGACCGGGACGCGGCCCGTGGCGGTCAAGGTCCGCCAGCGCATCGCCTTCCGCTTGGATTAGCTAGAAGACCCAGACCTGGTAGCCTTCGTCCACGAGGGGAGCGATGTTCATCTCCCCCTTCTCGTCGCTGTGGACTTTCAGCAAAGGGACGTTGCGGGAGTCTCGCTCGTGGTTAATGCCCATCTGCACGGCGGCGCGGGGACTTATGGCCACTCCCACGCCGGAGTCGCGCAGTGCCTTGTAGCGGGAGAGGAGCACCTCCTTGCCGATGTATTCCTTATAGAATCCGGCCGTGTTCCGGGAGGCCTTGCGCCGGTCGTTCTCCGTCTCCTGCGCGCTCTCCAGCCCCTCGAGGATGGAGAGCCAACGGACTCCGAAGGAGTAGAAGATGATCTCGACTTTCGCCCCGGAGCGCTTGAGCTGTCCCGCGAAGACCAGGGCCGTGAGCAAGCGGCTGGCGGACCAGGGGATGCTCGGCGGGTCCATGATGAGCATGGCCACTTTGCGGGAGCTCCCCTGGGAAGCGGAAGAGCCCTTCGTGGAGGGGGCGCTGCTCATGGGGGCGGCGGCCAGACCGGAAGCGAGCGCCAGGGACAGGACGAGACCGAGAGCATGTTTCATTTATTCCCTCCGGGGAGGAGATTGTCCAGATTCTTGCGGGCCCCGGAAAGCCCGGGGTCGAGCTCCAGGGCCTTGAGGAATTCCGAACGGGCCCCTTCCTTGTCTCCCCGATGCAGATACAGGTTTCCGAGCTCGTTGTGCGCCGCGGCATAGCGGGGCTCGATCCCCAAGGCATTGAGATAGGCGAGCTCCGCCTCCTTCAGTTTTCCCTGGCCCAGGTACGCGTTGCCGATCAGGGTCTGAGCGGTCACGGAATCCGGATCGAGCTTCATGACGGTCCGCAGGGAAGCCAGGGCGTCGTCGAAGCGGCCCCGGACCAGATGGAAGCGGCCCAGGTCGAAATGGGATTCGGTGTCCGAGGGGTCGCGCTCCACGGCTTTCTTGAGCTCGGCCACGGCCTCCTCCAGGCGCCCGGTCTTGGCGTAGAGGTTGGCCAGGAGATTGCGCGCGAAACTGAAATCGGGCTTGATCGCGAGGGCGGCCTCGAACTCCTTCTGCGCGTCTTTATTGAGCCCTTCCGCCTGATAGGCCAAGGCGAGATTGAGATGGATGGAGGCGCGCTCGATAGTGGTCAAGTCCCCGGCCGCGGACGCGGCCCCTGTCAAAAGGAGGCAAACGGCAATGAGCGGGACCGCGCGGCTAGGGAACGAAGCGGGCGAGAATGTCATCGTCTTCCTGGACGGATTCTACCAAATAGAGCCGCGCGCCTGGCCTCCAGGAGCTCGCGGTAGGCGCGACGGGTTCCGGAGAGCTCGACGGCTCTTCGCGCGGAGGCTGCCGCGGCCGAGGGCATGCCCCAGGCCCGCTGGAGAGCGCAGAGGGCTATCCACGCCTCGCCGGAACGGGGGTCCAAGCGCAGGGCCTCCCGGACCTGGGTCAGGGCTTCGGGATAGCGGCTCGCGCCGGTCAAGGCGTGGGCCAGATTGATGCGGGCGTTGACGAAGCGAGGAGAGCGCGCGAGCGCCTTCTCCAGGAAAGGAAGGGCCTCCTGGAAGCGGCCCTCTCCGATGAGCAGAAGCCCCAGGTCGTTGAGCGCGGGCGCGTAGCCGGGCTCGCGCTCGAGGATGCGGCGGTACATCTCCTCGGCTTGATGGCGCAGCCGGGCAGGGGGCTTGAGCGCCTCCCAGGCGTAGATGACGCCGTGCTGGGAGGCGACCCCCATGCCGGCGTCCTGGGCGGCCATGAAGGAGCGGTACGCCTCCATGGCGCGTCCGGACCGAAGATAGGACACTCCCAGATTGTGGCGGACAGGCCCGAGGAACGCCCGTCCCCAGGGCGAGCGGAGCACTCCCAGAAGCTCCTCCTCCGACTGCTTGATGCGTCCGGTGGCGGAATAGAGATAAGACAGGTTGATCCGGGTCCGCGGATGCCCGGGGACGAGGTCCAAAGAGCGGCGATAGAGCGCCTCGGCCTCCTCGATGCGTCCGCGGTTGAAGAGGGCGAGCCCCCGGGCGGCCAGGGCGCGCGCGCACCGCGGATAGTCCGAGGCCGACTTGGACCAGAACGCCTCGTCGTCTTTCCAGTCCCCGTTCCTGAGCCGGGTCCTTACGAAGAAGCAGACGAGGACGGCCGAGAGGAGGGCCGCGGCGGCTTTCGGACGGCCGGCGCGCAGCTGCAGGAACGCGTCGGCGCCGATCAGCGCGGCGCCGAAAGCCGGCAGATAGAGCCAATGCTCGGCGAAGACCTCCAGATTATGCACCGTGGGCAGGACGGGAAGCATCGGCGCGTACGAGATCGCGATCCAGGCCGCGCCGAAGGCCGCGGCCGGCCGCCGCCGGCGCAGAGCCCAGACGGCGCCCGCCAGGGCGGCCGGAACGGCGCCCGCGGCCCATGACCCGGCGTCAAGGAGGGACACGGCGGGCCTGAACACCGCGAAACTGTAGTCGCCGCTCAGGACGGACGGATAGACGAGAAGCGTGAGCGCGTGAAGGAGTATCCTCGGTTCCGTGACCCAATGCGCGAGAGCGCTCCCTCCGTACCAGAGCGAATCACCGGGAAGGGACAGGCGGGCGTTGGACCCTTCGGACTGCGCCCAATGCAGGCCGAACACCGCCGCGCAGAGGAGGACGCAGAGCATCCAGAACGCGGCCGCGGCCCGCCGCGGCGGGGTCCGCGCGGGCGAGAGAAGGAAGGCATAGGCGGCCCAGAGCGCGGGGAGAGCCACGGCGGCCTGTTTGGCGCCCAGGGCCAGGAGCCAGACGAACATCGCCGATCCGAGCAGGAACGACCTATTGAAAAACCGCCGGGGGGAGGATGCCTCCCCCCGGGGCTGGTCCCAACCCAGGGCAAAAAGCTGGAAGGATGCCATACTCAGGAGCGCGCAGAGGAGATCCCTCCTCCCGCCGAGATACGACACGGCCTCGGTCTGCACCGGATGCAGGGCGAAGAGCAGAGCGGCGGCCAAGGGGCCGCCGTACCCGGAGCGCGGCCCTTCTCCGCTCGCGAAGGGTGCGGCGGCCAAGCCGCCGGAACGGGACCCGAAGAGCCTCACGGCGATGAGGAACGCCAGCCAGGAGACCGCGCAGTGGTGCAGGATATTGCTCAGATGATGTCCCCATAGATCGTCTCCAAAGAGAGCCTTGTCCGCGGCCAAGGAGACATTCCTCAGTTGCCGTTTCAGAAAGAAGTCCGGCAGGGCGGAAAGGGGGTCGGAGGAGGCGCGTCGGACCCAGAAGGCGGGCGCTTGGACCCCGACCGGCGCCCCGCTTCCCGGCTCGAGAAGGACCGCGTCGTCGAAGCCGACGAGCCCGTGGTGGAGGGTGCCGAGATAGGCCGAGAAGACCGCGATGAAGAGCAGGGCGGCGCAGTGCCAAGTCTTCAGCGTCGCTGGAAGGAAGCGGGGCCGCGCACTTCGGAAGGCGGACAACTGGACCGGGGTCCTACAGCTTCATGCAGAAGCGGACCTGGATATAGGGGGGCGTCGTCGTGAGGGTATCGACGGTGCCCGTCGGGGTGTAGGCGTGATTGTGGTTCTGGCTCACGGAAGCGCCCGCGGAGGTGACCACCCCGATGTCGGTGGTGTGGGTATGGACGCTGTCTCCCACGTCGTTGCCGTTGCCGTCGTCGCTGGAGCTGACATAACGGCAGTTGTTGGCCGTGGGGCCCCCCGAAGCCGTGTTCGGCGGGTCCACCGTGTGGGTGTGCGCGATGTCGGTGTTGTCCACGTTCGCGGCCGTGCCCGTGAAGGTGTGGTTATGGCTGAGATTCGCCAGGTCCGCCAGGGTGGAACCCACCGTTCCCGTCACAGTCCCACCGGAGGGGACTCCGGTGATGAAGCGGCCGTAGAAGGATGGAAGCTCCCCATAGCCGCTGGGGCAGGTGGAGGTGGAGATGACGACCAGAGGATTGGGCACGCCGATCTCGCAGACCACGCTGCCGTCCACATTGATGGTCTGTATGCCCTGGCCCGCGGGACAGGAACCGGTGATGCGCCGCTGGGTGCCGGTGCAGGTCGGGCAGGCTATCTCCGTCGCTTCGATGACCCCGTTGACATGGAGCTTGGTGGCCGGGCTGGTGGTCCCGATGCCCACGTTGCCGATGCTCGTCCCCGAGGAGATGAAGAGGAGGGGGCTTGCCGTGGAGGAGGTGCTGGCCGATAGGCCTCCCTGCACCACGAGCTTGTCGACGACCTCCAGCTCGCGGGCATGGGCGGAAGAAGAGGGCAAGAAAAGAAGGAGGAAGCCAATAAGCGGCACGGGGCTCGCCCATCGGGGCTCGCCCATCCTGACGCAATCGGCCGCGATTGCTTTGGTCATATCTTCATGCACACGCGCACCTGGATGTAGGGTGGGGTGATGTTCCCCAGATTGAAGGTCCCCGCCGGGGTGAAGGTGTGCTGGTGGCTCAAGGATACCGAAGCCCCGCCGGAGGTGAAGTTCGCGACATCCAGAGCGTGGGTATGGGCGGTGCTCCCGGAAGTCGGTCCGCAGGTGTCGCCTCCCTGCGTCCTGTAGTCCCGCGCGGGGTCCACGTTGGCGCTGGGCCCGACCGAGGCGGTGGACCCGGCATCGAAGTCATGCGTATGCGCCAGGTCGGTGAGCCCCGTGTTGATGCCCGCCGTCCCGGTGAAGGTGTGCGTGTGGCTGCTGGTGCCCAGCTCGTTGAAGGGCGTCCCCACCGTCCCCGCGATGGTCCCGCCCTCGGGCATGCCCTTGATGAGCCTTCCGGCGAAGGAAGTCAATTCCTGGAAGCCCGTCGGGCAGGTGGAAGTGGAGAGCACGATGACCGAGGGCGGGGTGCCGGCCTCGCAGACCACGGTGCCGTCCTGGTTGACCTGGCGGATGACATAGCCGGCGGAGCAGGAGCCGGTCACCCGGACCTGCATCGTCGTGCAGCCCGGACAAAGGATGTTCTGCGCCGTGACCGTGCCGTTGACGTCCAGGATGGTCGCCGGGCTCGTGGTCCCGATGCCGACCCGCCCCTGGCTCGTGGTGGAGGAGGCGAAGAGAAGAGGCGCCCCCGAGGGCGCCGTGCTGATCGAGACTCCTCCCTTGACCGTCAATTTGTCCACCAGTTCCACTTGGCCGTACTCCTGCCCGGCGGCCGGAACCGCGAGCAGGACCAGAAGAGGAAGCGCGGGCATCGTCGTCCTCATAGCTTCATGCAGAAACGCACCTGGATGTACGGCGGGGTATGGTCGAGGGTGTCCAGGGTCCCGGCCGAGGTATAGGTGTGGCTATGGTTCTGGCTGGCCGAGGCCGCCGAGGAGGTCATGGCCCCGATATCGGTGTCGTGCGTGCTCGTGTTGTAAGGCACGCTGGAATCACAGCCGGTGTTGGCGCTCTGCCAGACGCAGTCCGTGGCGGAAGGTGTCCCCGAGGTGGTGTTGGGCGGGTCCACTTGGTGCGTATGCGCGAGGTCCACGCTGCTCGTATTCTGGCTCGCCGTTCCGGTGAACGCATGCGAGTGCGTCAAGGTCCCCAGGTCGGCCAGGGCCGAGCCCAGCACCGCGCCCACGCTCCCTCCGGCCTGGACGCCGATTGGGTAGCGGCCCTGGAAAGAGGGCAGTTCCTGGAAGCCCGCGGGGCAGGCGGCGGTGGAGAGGAAGATGGTGGAGGCCGGGCTCACTACGTCGCAGACCACGGTCCCGTTCTGGTTGATCGCGCGCACCTGGCTCCCCGCGCCGCAGGCCCCGCTCACGCGCACCTGCATGCCGGTGCAGGTCGGGCAGAGTATCTCGGGCGCGGTCAGGGTGCCGGAGACGGTGAGGGTGGAGGAGGGGACCGTGGTGCCGATGCCCACGCGGCCGGGGCTGGAGGTGGAGGAGGCGAAGATGAGGGGGCTCCCGGTGGAGGCCGTGCTGATCTCCAGTCCGCCCATTATCGTCAGCTTGTCGAGGACCTGCATCTCCCGGGCCGCGGCGGGCGCGGCCAGGAGAGACAGGAAAAATGGAAAAAGGAAGCTTCGTTTCATCTCGGCGCGTGTCAAGCTCATCCAGTATAACAGAAACGGCCCTCTCCTGGCCATTCGGAAAAACACATCAGTCAAAAAATTCCCGCCCCCCTGGAACGCGTTCACCTCCCCGCGGGAGAGGTGAACGGGTCTCAAGGCTTCAGCCGCATCACCTCCAGGCCGTTGGACTTGAAGCTCACATAGCCGGAATTGCTCGTGTCGATCTCGAACTGGCTCGCGCTGCGGATCATCACGTTGCCCGCGCCCGCGATGTCGAGCTTGGAGCCCGCGCTCGGGCTGGTGGTGCCGATGCCCATCTGACCCGAGCTATTGACGAAGAGCCGGACCGCGCCCGCCACCTCGTCGGAGATAAAGAAGTCGTTGTTGCCCGCGTCGCTCAAGTCCGTGCCCACGCTCCAGCGCGCGGCTCCCTGCTTGCGGAAGCTCAGCACGGCCTTCTGCGTGGACGCCGAATCGCGGTCGATCCAGAGCTGGCTGTCGGAGGCGCTGGGCGACTTGATATGGAGAAGCACGCTCGGGGTCAGCGTCCCCAAGCCCACCTTCCCCGTCGAGAGCGCGGTGATCGTCCCCGCGCCGACCTTGAAGAGCTCCCCGGTGTTGGTCGCCGTGGAGACGCCCAGGTTCGCGAAGGAGGACTGCCCCGCGCCGTCCTGCACGATCCGGCCGTTGACCACCACGTTCCCCTGCACCACGAGGTCGGGGTTGGAGGTGGTGTCGTGGACCGAGGGCGCTCCGATGAGCACGTCCCCGCCCAGGACCTGCAGCTTCTCCGAGGGATTCGTGGTCCCCAGGCCGACGCGGCCGTTGGAGGAGTTCACGAACAGGGCGCTGCCGGCCGTGGCGTCGTGCGACACGGCCATGCCTCCGGAACGGATGTCGAGCTTCTGGCCCGGGGCGTTGGTCCCCAGGCCGATCTTGGCGAAGAGGCCGGTGCCCGTGAGATTCAAGTTCCCGGTGTCCGGCACGCCCGGGGTCGACCCCTGCAAGGTCACCGCCCCGCCCGCGCCGCCGATGAGGTTGGTGAAGGAGCCTCCACTCTCGGAGATCTTGAGCTTGTTGGAGGAGGAGTCGAAGTACATCTTCCCTTGTCCCCCGGCGGCCACCGCCGGGGTGGCCATGCCCCGCAGTATCATCGCCCCATCCACGTCCAGGCGCTCCCCCGGAGAGGAGGTGCCCAGGCCGGTCCTGCCCTCGGTCGCGTCCACGTAGACGGCCGGGGCCGCGGTGGTGTTCGTGGCC
This sequence comes from uncultured Elusimicrobia bacterium, assembly GCA_964455765.1. Lineage (GTDB taxonomy): Bacteria > Elusimicrobiota > Elusimicrobia > UBA1565 > UBA1565 > CAYHRV01. The sequence continues at coordinate 2,312 of CAYWAR010000019.1, read as the reverse complement.
ACGGCGAGCATCGCGCTCCCGAGGTCCGAGCGGCCGATGTTGAGCCTGTCGGTGATGACGCTGGGGTAGAGCAGGCCCCCCACCCGGGTGAACTGGGAGGAGCCGCTGCCCGAGGCGGCGGTGGTCATGACGCTCCCGTCCTGGAAGATGATGCCGCGGGAACCGGAGGTGGTCGACAGGCGGATGTCGCCGTCGACGACGTGCAGTTTCGAGAGCGGGCTCGCGGTCCCGACGCCCATGTCGCCGCCCACCACGCTCGCCGAGCCCGCCACGTGCAGGCGCGTGGTGGGGTTCGTGGTGCCCACGCCGAGGTTGCCCGAGGCGTTGAGCAGCATGTTCCCGGAGCCTTCCACATGAAGCCTGCCCGCCGGGCTCGCCGTCCCGATGCCGACGTTGCCGCCGCTGACGGCCAGCGTCGAGGCGCCGACGCTGAAGGCGTTGCCCTCCACGGCCGCCGTGCCCGTCACCCGGGCGTAGCCGCGCAGGGTGGAATCGCCGGCCACGTCCAAAGTGGACGCCGGAGCGGAGGTTCCCACGCCCATGTTCCCGGTGGCGTCCTGGATGTGGAGGCGCTCAAGCCCGGCGGTGACGTCCACCACCGCGAAATCCCCGGGAGCCCCGTTGGAGCCTCCGAGCCCGCGCAGGGACCATTCCTGCGTGGACGCCCCTCCGGTGTTCACCTTGAGGGAGAGCTCCGCCGTATTGCCTCCCCCGTTCTCTACGCGCGCGGTGACGCTGCCCGCGGTCTGGGCATCGTAAAGATGCAGGCGGGTCGCCGGGGCCGTGGTGCCCAGGCCCACCTGGGCGTTCGCGCCGCTCACGAAGAGGCTTTTTCCCACCGCGGAGTTGCTCGAGACCGCCAAGCCTCCGCTGCGCAGGTCCAGCTTGTAGGCCGGGTTGGAGATGCCCAGGCCCAATGTCCCCAGCACGCCGGTGCCCGTGATGTTGATGTGCCCGGTGTCCGGGATGCCCGGGGTGGAGCCCTGCAGGGTCACGGCCCCGCCCGCCCCGCCGATGAGATTGACGAAGGCCGCGCCGGCCTCGGAGATCTGCAGTTTATTGGTGGCGGAGTTGAAATACAGCTTCCCTTGGCCGGCCGAGGCGAGCGCCGGGGCCGCCATGCCGCGCAGGACCATGGCGCCGTTGACATCGAGCCTTTCCCCCGGGGCGGTGGTCCCCAGGCCGAGGTTCCCGGTCCGGGTGAGGGCCAGCTGGTACGCGGCTCCGTCGGCCGAGAGCCCCAGGTAGGTGTTGTCGTCCGTGGTCCCGGGCTCGAGATGATACCCGCCGCTGCGCGAGGTCCCGTCCGACGCCTTGGCCCGCAGCAGCCAAGCGGCGCCGCTGCCGTTCTGCGTCCCCTCGATGAGTGCCCGGGGAGTCTCGGAAGCCAGATGCAGCATGTACGCGGGGGCCGTGGTCCCGATGCCGACGCCTCCGGCGTTCGTCTTATAGGAATGGATGCCGTTGGAGGCCCAGAACGAGGCTCCGGCGGCCGAGGTCTGTATCGACCCGTCCTGGAACACGATGCCGCGGGAGCCGGCGCTCGTCGAGATCCGGATGTCGCCGTCCATCACCGTCAGCTTCGAGGCCGGAGCCGTGGTTCCGACGCCCACGCTCCCGCCGAGGAACCACGCCGAGGGCCCTGCCCCGTTCTGATGCACCTGCAGGGGCGCGCCCGCGCCGGAGAGGCTCATGGAGGAGACGCCCACCACGTTGAGGGCGCCCGCGCCCGGGCTCGTGGTCCCGATGCCGATCTCGCCGGTGGACTTGATGTAGATCCTGTGCCCGGCGACCCCGCCGGTCACCGCGTCGTAGATGCTGAAGTCGTTGGTCCCGTTCTGCGCGATATCGGTCATGATATCCCAGCGGTCGCTCCCGTTCTTGGCCAGGCGCAGGAAGGACGCGCTGTTGGCGCCGGAGAAGCGGTTGTCGATCATGACGCTGGAGGGGCCGTTGGCCGCGGCCACATGGAGCGGGAAGAGCGGGGTCCCGATCCCCACGCCGACCTTGGCGTCCCCCTTGACGACCAGGGCTTCGCTGGCCGAAGCCGAGGCCGTGGAGACCACGAGGATGTTGTCTGCGGCCAGCGCGGAAGCGGTGGACACGCTCAGGCGCGCGGCCAGGGAATTGCTCCCGATGCCCACGTTGCCGGCGTTGAGGATCACGCCCGCGCCGTTGGCGGCCAGCGCGTGCAGTTTGGCGAGCGGCGATCCGATGCCGATGCCCACCCCGCCGGAATTGGTGTTGTTGATGTCCGAGCCGGAAGCGGCCCACTGGTTGGCGCCGGCCGCGGCGGTCTGGATGGACCCGTC
>CAYWAR010000018.1:0-15684 GCA_964455765.1 uncultured Elusimicrobia bacterium | reverse complement strand
CTAGCCTTGGCGGCCCCCCCCCCCCCCACTGGGCCGCGGGGGTAACCGCCCCGCCCTGCCCGGCGCGCCCCTGCCCGGCCATGGACTCCCTGCGCGAGGAGTGGGCGGAACACGACGACGCGGCTCCCCCGGCCGAGAGGGTGTCGGCGCACCTGGACGATCCCCTATTGCATGCTTCGCCGCTCCTGGTCACCTCCTTCTCCGTGAGCTACTGGGCCGGGGTCAGCGAAAGGACGGACCAGACTCCGGAGACTCTCGGAGCCGACCCGGCCTGTTACGTCGTCGGCAGCGCGGCTTACTATTACAACGGAACCGAAGACTCTCCCGAGTTGGACATGGTGGAAACGGTCCGAGCGGGGGGGGAAGGAAAGCTGGGCGAACGGCTCGTCGAGTTGCGCTGGTTCGATCCGGCCGACGGACTGCGCCACCGCTGGTTCAACGTGCGACTGGCCCGCGCGCTCGGCTGGCTGACCGACCCCCTCGGCCGCACCGATGTCCGGCACAGGCCCATCCCCCTGCCCCTGGCGCTCAACGCCCTGCACTGAGTTAGGCGCGCCCTAGCCGCTTGAGGCGGCCCTCCCAGTTCATGAAATACAGGGATCTCCCGTCATGATGGAAGAACCCGCCCTCCGCGACATGGAAACCCGACCGGTCGTCGCGGCTATCGCGTCCGGCCGCGGGAAGGTCCACGCGCTTGAGCAAGATCCCCTTCCTCTCGTCGATCTGGAGCAGGGCGACGCCTGCCAGGAGCCATGACTTCCCGGAGGAGCGGTGTATGACCCAGGGCTTGCGCCAGAGCCGGGAGCCGTTCTCGCTCCGTAATTCCGCCAGGATCTTCTCCACGGAGGCCGACACAGGCGGAGCCGGCACCCTTTGCGCGGGGTCGGGGGTCCCTGTTTTCCGCGAGAGCGTCCTCAGGTCGGCATTGAGCCTGGCGAGCGGAGGTTCGGACCCGCGCCGCGTCCCGAGAGGGGCCGGTGCTGGCAACCATTCCACCTGTCCACCCTTCGCCGGGACCGGCGCATACGAACCGCTCGCTTTCCCATCGGACCGGGGATGTATAGGACCCATCAAGACCAGTCGGCCTTCCCGCCAGCCGAAGCCCAGGTCTAGGTCCAGGTCCGGATGATTCGCGGTGAAGTCTGAGACTCTTTCGAATCCTTCGCCGGGTTTTCCACGGATGAGCTCCCAACGCTCCACCGGACCCAGCCCCGCTTTCTTCAGCACCCACAGACTCCCGTCCGGTGTCCATGCCGCGGACCGGATGGGGAACCAGAACGGCCAATCCAGCAGGTGCCTCAGCGTGCGCTCCTCCCCGGGGAGCACGACGCGCCGCTCACCTTCCGGGGTCACGACCAGGATCGCCCCCTCCCGGTCCGTCAAGAACACCCCCTTGGATTGCAGCCCACCCTCCGCCGTCGAGCTCCAGTCCCCCAGGAACTCCGGTTTGATGATCCTGCCGGCATGCGCGACGCGCTCCAACATGTGGAGAAAGGCGAAGGCGCACGCGGCCACGGCAGCTGCCGCAAGCATCCCGGAGAGCGCTGATGCGGCCCAGGCGCGAACCGGCCTCCGCTCCACCGCGGGCGCGGCTGAACGGATCGCCGCCAGGACCAGGGATAGCGCCGCCAGCATGCCGGCCTCGGGGAGCAGGTCCCAACCCACGGAATTCGGAAAGAACAGCCGCAGGATGAAGGCGGCTCCCACGGCTGCCGCGGCCGCCGCACCCAGTCCCGCGGCAAGAAGGCCCCCCAGAACCCCGTGCCCGATCAGATAGGCGAAGAGCAGCCCGGCGCTCAGGCTGAGCAGGAGCGCGAAGGCGAGCAGGCTGAGGTAGAGACGGAAGGATTCGAAGAGCTCCCAGGAGAAGCGCCCCCAATCCTTGTCCGCTGAGAGCCGCGGCCCCAGAATGAATGCGATGGACAGGACCAGACCGGCCAAGAGCGCCATATGAAGGAGCGAAGAGGACCACGCGGCGAAGACGCGCGCGGTGGGGGAGACCGGAAGAGGAGCCTCCGCGCTCGCCTCCGGTTCCGAGCGCAGGCCGGCTCCGGCCGACGCTCCCAGGAGGATGGCCAGCGCAGGCAGGCCCAGCGTGCACCAGAAGGCCAGCGCCGCGTCCACGCCGGTCATGGCCGAAAAAAGGCTCCTCCTCCCTATCAGGGCGCCCAGAGGCATGGAGAGGACGAAGGCCGCAGCGAGTCCGACGAAGACCAGCCGGTTCTTGCGAAGCTCCAGTGCGGTCATGCTCATCATGGCTTCCCCCTAATCTTTAACGAGCCCTTAGCAGGAGCTTGAAGGCCCCTTCCACCCCGAGGGGGGAGGCGTCGAGACCTTCGAGCGCGCCGCTCTCACCCAGCGTCCGGACTATCGCCTCATCGAGCACGGAACATTCCACCAACCGGCCCTCCAGGCGCAGGTCCAGAAGAGCGAGTCCTTCCGGCAGGCGAGCTCCATCCTTCAAGCGCCCCACCACCCGTTGAGCTTTTCTGAGCCCTTCTATCGGGTAGATCCCCCGGAGGACCCCCTCCGAGAGCACCCAGACCTCATCGAGGAGCCCGGCGAGTTCCTCCATGCGGTGGTTGGTGATGAGGAAGGTCTTCCCCTCGGAGTGCAATTCCCCGACGAGATTATCGAGGAGGTCTTCGCGCACCAAGGCGTCGAGTCCCGAGGTGGGCTCATCGAGGAAGAACAGGGAGGGGCCGTGGGCGGCGGCGCAGACCCAGGCGAGCTTGCCCAGCGTCCCCTTGCTCGCGCCGCGCACCGGCGACGCCGGGTCCAGCCCCAAGCGCCCGCACAACGCCGAGGCGCGCCCGGCATCCCAAGACGGGAAGAGCGCGGCTCTCAAGGAGAGGACTTCCCCGATGCGCATGAACGGGTGGAACGCGGGCCGTTCAGGGACATAGCCCACGTGGGCGCGGATCATTCCGGAACCGTCCGGACGCATCCCCAGCACGCGGCACTCCCCCGAATCGGCCGCGAGCATGTCGAGGAGGACGCGCAAGAGCGTCGTCTTTCCCTCGCCATTGCGTCCCAGAAGCCCCACCACGCATCCCCGCCCCAGGTTCGCGCTGATGCCGCCAAGGACCTGCCTGCCGCCGAAGGAGCGCCGGATGCCCGACATCTCCACCGCGGGTCCATCCCGTCTCGGAAGGGGGGGATTCATGGCTCCTCCTTGCGTATCTCGCGCACGACTTCCTCGATGTCCTGCCAACCCAATCCCGAGCGCCGCGCGAGCCTCAAGGAATCGGCCAGAGCGGAGCTCGATTCGCCGAGACCCGACCTGACCCGCCGCAAAGCGCCCTCGGAGATGAAGCTCCCTTCCCCGCGGCGCGAGTCGAAGAAGCCCTCCACGGAGAGTTCGCGGAAAGCCCGCGCCACGGTGTTGGGGTTGACCTTGAGTTTGGCGGAGAGCTCGCGGATGGAGGGCGCGGCGTCGCCCGGCTTGAGTATCCCCTTGGCCACAAGGCCCCTGAGACCGGACTTGATCTGGTCGTAGATGGGGACCGGGGAGGAAGCGTCGATTCGGATCATAATATGTACTAGTTTGCTAGTACACTAGTATTATACCCGGATTCTAAATTTTGTCAAGACCCACCCTCCGCGCACCCGCCGGACAAAGTTCGAGGCCGGCCCTTGCGCCGCTAGGACAGGGGGCCCAGATGAGGTTAGGCCGTTATATGGGCCGTTTCCGCCCCTTGGGCCCATTTAATGGACTCCCCCAGGCCCTACACTCTTATTAAGGAAATGAGAAAGACCACCTCTCTGATCCTGGCGACGGTCCTGGCCCTTCTTGCCCCGGGCCCGCAGGCCGCGACGGTCTTCGCCCAGACCGTCCGCTCGCAACCGGGCAATCCCAGCCCGGTATCCCTCATCCCCGGGACGGGGGGGTTCACCAGCCTCGCCCCCGCCGGCTACGCCGGTCTTCCCGGTCAGGCCTTCGGCGCGGCCTCCCCGTCGGCCGGCCTGCCTTCCGCCATCGCATCCCCCCGCTTCATCGCGCCATCCTCCCCGGCGAAAGCCCGGGCGGCGGCCGCTGCGGTCTCCGCCGCCCAGACCCCGGCGCCCGCGGCGGCGGGCGTTGATGTTCGAATTTTCTCGCAGGCTCCTGCTCCGGACTCTCCCTCCCCGCGCGAGTCCCTCGAAACACTCACCGAGACTCTGGCGGAAGCCTCGGATGATTCCGGGCGTCAGGCATCCTTCTCCCGCTTCTTCCATGGCGAGAAACCTGCCCTATCCCTTTCCTCGCCGGAGCCCAGGCCGGCCGGCGAAGCGCGCGCCGGGCCCGCCGCGGCGGGCCTGTCGGCCCCCTCGCTCGATAAACTCGAATCCATCGCCAAGGACTCCTCCCTTTCCGAGGCGGAGCGCAAGGAAGCCGTCTCCTCCATCGCCAAGGCGGGGGGGGAGGAAGCCAAGGCCGCCCTCGGGCGCGTCGCGGAGCACGCCCCGCAAGGAGGAGCCGCCGAGTACGAGGTCCATCGCGCGGCTCTGCGCGCGCTCGCCCTCGGCTTCAACGAGGTGCGCAGCCTGCGCCCCATCACTCCGGAGCACGCCAAGCAGATCCTCGAGCGCCTGGCCCAGGACAAGCCGGAGTTGGCGTTCTTCGACTACGACGACACGCTGGCCGAGTGGGCCAAGCCCGCCTCCCCGGAGATCGGAGCGGCGCTGAAGGCCGCTTCGGACGCCGGCGTGGAGACCTCCATCCTCACCGACAGGCCCGACCAGTCCGAGTCCGGCAAGGGACCGGCCACCATCCTGGAGTCGCTCGACACCCTGACCCCCGCGCAGAAAGCCGCCATCACGCTCCAGTCCTCGCGCGGCACGCGGACGCTGATGTTCGATCGCGCCGGGAAGCCGGCGCTCATCCGCCAGGAGGACGTCCGCTGGGATGACGCCGAGAAGGCCGCCATCCGGGAGGCCGCCCAGTCGGTCTGGGCCCGCTTCGGCAAGCAGGAATTCCCCTCCGGCAGCGGCACGGTCGACAACCTGAGCGCCTACTCCTATTCCCTCTTCCTACCCCTGGGTCTCTCCCGGGAGCAGGTCCGCGAAGCGGCCGCGCTCATGGAGAGCGCCCTCAATGCCAAGGGGATCGAACGCGAAGTGGCCGGACGCATGGCCAAGAAGTCCTCCGACCCCGCCTATCTCAATGTCTCCAAGGTGGACAAGTCCATCGGGGTCTTGGGGATGCGTTCGCGTCGGGGACTCATGGGCCGCCTGCGCGACCTGGCCAAACTCGGGTTCCACGGCTCCGGTCTGCAAAAAGCGGCGCGCCTGCTCGATCGCATCCCGAGCAAGGCGGTCGCGGCATCCAAGACCCTGGTGGTGGGCGACCAGTTCTTCGACGCGCGCAACGTGGACAAGGGCATGCTCACGGGCTCGCCGGGTGCTCTGGCCCTTTCCGTAGGCGGGACCGCGGACCCGCGCCTCGACAACGTCTTCGTCTGGCCCTCGGAAGGCGCGCAGGGCTCCCTGGAGATCCTCGGCGCCCTCGGGAGCAGCGTTCCCAGCGGGATGGACAAGAAGGCGATCTTCGGGCTCTTCGCCCAGCGCACGGTGTCCATCGGAGTGTTCATCCTCACGAGCATCGCCTACCCCTTCCTCGCGGTCCCCGCCGTCGGCTGGGCGGGTTACGGGGCGCTCATGGCCCTGGGACCCCTGGCCGCCATCGCCACCGGGCCCCTCAACGGCCTCCTCGTGGACCGGCTCTCGGCGCGCAACGCCATGGCGCTCAACACCCTCATCCGCGTGGTCCTCAATCTCGCCCTGCCCCTCTTCACCCTGGCGGGCATCCTCAACTTCTGGACGCTGCTCATCGCCTCCTTCGCCAACGGCTGGCTGCTCTCCTCGGTGATGACCACCGAGGGCGCCTACGTCAAGAAGCTGGCCGGGGCGAAATACGTCGGCGCCGTCAACGGCCTGACCTGGATGAACTATCTCGGCATCCAGGTCGCCCTGGGACTCATCGTGGGCGTGGGCTCGCTCATAGACCAGTGGGACCCCAACATCGCCTTCTACCTTTCCGCCGCGGCCCACGCCGTCCTGGTGCTCCCCATCGTGTGGTTTACGATGCCCCGGACCGCTCCCAAGCCCTCCGGCTTGGGAGCGCGCAGCCCCTCATCAAAGAACTTCCTTTCCTCCCGGTATGATTCGGCCGTTTCCTTCGTCAAAAAGTACTGGAAGGAGGCATTCCTCCTCGCCGCCTCCGTCGCGCTCTACGCCTACTCCGCCCCCTTGATCGCTTTCCTGGGTGGCGTCGTTTCCGTGCCCGCCGCGCTGGCCGGCCTGCTTAAATCCACGCTCCCCATCGCCGGGGCTCTCCTGTATTGGGTCTCCCGCACCGAGGGCTTCCGCGACCTTTGGAACGGCACCGGACGCGAACCCTTGGAGGAGGAGAAGGCTCTCGAAAGGCGCATCCACGAGCACCAGGCGGACATCGTGATGATGGAGGCGGAGCTCAAGCGCCTGGAGAGCGAGAAGGCGGCGGGCTGGGAGGAGGAGGCCCGGCGCCTGGGCTCGGAGATCGCGTCCAAGCAGGCCGAGAGTCGGAGCCTCTCGGGAGAGCTCCATCGCAGCCGCACCCGCCTGCGCTCGGCCATGCTCTTCATCGCGCTCTCGGCGCTCCTCCTCTACCCCCTGCAGTATTTCAGCCTGCCCCTCATCGCGGAAGTCCTGGTGGGGAAGGTGGGCAAAGGCCTGCTTCTGGGCAATCTCCTGGGCTCGCTCTTCTTCGGCAACCTCATCGCCAACTCGGCGCAGGCCCGCCTGCCCGACATCCGCCTTCCCTTCATCGGCCGCGTGCCGATCCAGCGCTTCATCCAAGCCGGAGTCTCCCTGATGGCCGGGGTGTGGGTGTTCACCCGCCTCATGCCGGGAAGCCTCCTGGCCGCGGGAGCCGCCTCACTCGGCGCGGCCGCGCTCATCGCCCTGGCCGGACGGCTGACCAACCGAGGCTGGATCAAGCTCTTCGGCGCCGGGTTCGCCGCGATCTGGCTCCCCGCCGTGGTCTGGGCCTTTCCGACCCTCCTGCCCTTCCTCTCCGTACCCGCAGCCATGATGATCAGCCTGCTCGCCATCGGGATGTTCTACGGCCCGGCCTTCGTCGCCCTCACCAGCTACTTCCAGGCCAACGCGAAGCAAGGGAACATGGGCCGGCTCATCGGAGCCCAGGGGTCCTTCTTCAACAGCGCCGTCTCCCTGGGCTACGGACTCATCAGCATGGCGGCCGCCCTCATGAGCCCGGCCTTGCCTTCGCTGCTGGCCGTCATCGGAGCGGCGGCGGCGATCGGAGGCGTCGCCTTCTGGTTCGCTCCCCGATTCCTCCCCGGCCTGCCCGCGTCCATGACGGAAAAGAAGTCCTAATTTTCTATACTCGCGTCATGTCTTACGAGTTCCTGGGCAACCCCCTCAAGGCCTATTTGAGCGCGCTTTTCGTATTCCTGGCGGTCCTTGCCGCGCTCCTGCTCGCGCGGCGCCTCCTGCTGGCGCGCCTGCGCTCCATGGCGGAGAAGACCTCGACGGACCTCGACGATTTCCTGGTCTCCCTGCTGGGCATGATCCGCGCGCCGGAATATTATCTCCTCGCCTTCTACCTCGCCTCCAGAGGCCTGGCGCTGGGGGATGGTTTCGCCAAAGCCCTGGGCATGGCCTTCGTCTTCATGCTCTCCTTCCGGGCCGCGACCCTGCTCCTGGCGTCGGCTGATTACGGATTACGCAAGGCCTTGGGCGCCTCGCCGTCCGACGCATCCGCGACCGGGGCCGTGCAGGCCCTGCGCACGGGCCTGCATGTCGTCATCTGGCTCGGCGCCGGGGTGTTCGTCCTCGACAACCTCGGAATCGACATCTCCACCGTGGTCGCGGGATTGGGCATCGGCGGCGTGGCCGTGGCGCTGGCCTCCCAGCACATCCTGGGAGACCTCTTCTCCTCCTTCGTCATCCTCATGGACAAGCCTTTCCGGACGGGGGACGCGATCCAATTAGACGACATGACCGGAGCCGTCGAGCACATCGGCATCAAGACCACCCGGGTGCGCAGCCTCGGAGGGGAGCTCCTCATCTTCCCCAACAGCCTGCTGACCTCGGCCCGGCTCAGGAACTACGGCCAGATGCGCGAGCGGCGGGTGCTCACGCGCCTGAGGCTCGTCTATCAGACCCCGGCCGGGAAACTGCGCGGCATCCCCGCCCTCTTGAAGGGGCTCCTCGCCCGGGAGAGCGCGCTCCGGCTGGACCGGGTCCATTTCGCGGGCTTTGAAGCCTCGAGCCTGGACTTCGAGCTCGTCTATTTCGTGCTGAGCCCCGACTACGGCGTCTACATGGACGCCCAGGAGCGGCTCGGCTTCGCGATCATCGAGGCGTTCGAGAAGGAAGGCCTGGAGTTCGCCTATCCCACGCAGACGGTCCGCCTGGCGCCGGAGGCGGGAACGCCCAACCCGATCAAGGAGCCCTGATGGCCGCCGAGAACGCAGACCCCCTCAAGGGGAAGACCCTCCTCGTCGTCGGCTCCGGCACGGTGCGCAAGCGCTTCGTCTTCCAGAAGCTCAAGTCCCTCGACCTCCGCCTAGTCCTTCTCAATCAGGAGAACAACTGGGCCGCCCGGTACGCCGACGAGTTCATCGAGGCGGACACCTACGACCACGCCCAGTGCGTCGCCAAGGTCGAGGAGCGGCTCAAGAGCGTCCCCATCGACGGCGCCCTCACCTTCTGGGAGAACGACATCCCGCTCTGCGCGGCGCTCTGCGAGCGCTTCGGCTGGGTCGGCCATTCCCTCGACTCGACGCTCAACGCGCGCAACAAGCTGCGCACCCGCAAGACCTTGGACGCCGCCGGACTCGGCGTCCTCTCGGTCCCCTACGCGCAGGTGCGCACCACCGAGGAACTCGCCGCCTCCACCCAGAAGCTGGGGTTCCCCTGCGTGCTCAAGCCGGCCTGGGGGTCGGCGAGCCAGTTCGTGGTGCTCTTGGAGGACCTCGAGGAGGCCAAGAACGCCTTCGAGTACATCCAGGCCAACATCGGACCGAAGTTCGACCCCATCTACACCTACGGCACGGAGCTCCTCATCGAGAAGTTCCTCCCCGGGGCCGAGGTCGACGTGGAACTGCTCATGCAGGGGGGGGAGGCCCGGTTTCATGCCTTCAACGACAATTTCCCCACGGCGGCTCCCTTCTTCGTGGAGACGGGAGACGCCATGCCCTCGCGCCACGAGGATTCCGACCTCGATGCCGTGCTCGACATGGCCGTCCGTGCCGTCACCGCGCTCGGCCTCAAGGACGGCGCCCTGCACGTGGAGGCCAAGATCGCCCCGGACGGCCCCCGGCTCATCGAAGTCAACGCCCGCATGGGCGGCGACTATCTCGGCGACTGGGTCCGCACGGTCTGGGGCGTGGATCTCGTCGAGGAAGCGGCGCGCATCGCGCTGGGGATGACGGTCTCCCCGCCCAAAGCCAAGGAGCCCAAGACCCACTTGGTCGGTAAATACATCATCCCCGCGTCCTCCGGCGTGATCACGGGCATCGTCTCCCCCGCCGAACGCATCGACCCCGAGAGGATCCACAACATTACCCTCCTCAAGGAGGCGGGCGACGCCGTGCTGGTGCCGCCGGAAGGCTTCGAGGAGATCGGCTGGGTGGTGGGACGGGGGAACACCTACGCGGAGGCCGAATTCAACCTCGACGAGGTGCTCAAGCAGGCGCAGGTCACCATCGCCCGCTTCGACTCCACCTCCTCGATCGGCAAGACCCGGCGGCGCAACCGCTTCAACGCGGCCAAGGTCGCCCGGCGGCGCATCCTCCAGTCCGCGCGCATGGAGAAGATCCGCGGGCTGGACACCGCGGCCATGAAGAGCCTCCACGTGGGCATCCTCTGCAACCGCTACGAGGAGACGCGCTCGGCCGATTCACAGGCCCCCGGAGCGGCCGATCCCTCGGAGGCCGCCGTCCACCAGGATCTGACCTCCGTCGGGCTCAACATCCAGAAGGCCCTGGAGTCCCGCGGCCACAAGACCGTGTTCTTCGACATGAACGAGACCCCCCTGCCCTTCGACAAGATCGCCGAGTCGAACGTGGACGTGGTCTTCAACGTGTGCGAGCGCATCAACAATTCGAGCCTCTTGGAGCCGCACGCGGCCGCCATCCTGGACTGCCTGGGCGTCCCCTACACGGGCTCCAACCCCCTGACCCTGGCGCTCTGCATCGACAAGATCAAGGTCAAGAAGATGCTCGAGCATTACAGCCTTCCCACTCCCCGCTTCGACTACGCCTTCGACAAGGACGACCCCATACGCGACGACCTCCGCTACCCCCTCATCGTCAAGCCGGCCAACACGGACAACTCCATCGGCATCTCGAACAAGTCCGTGGTCACCAGCCTGCGGGAGCTCAAGGACCAGGTGGCGGAGATCCTGGAGAAGCATCGGCGCCCCGCCCTCATCGAGGAGTTCATCGAGGGGGACGAGGTGGACGTGAGCATCCTCGGCAACGAGGAGCGCGTGAAGGTGCTCCCGCTCTCGCGCTCCGTCTTCGACGGGCTTCCCGCGGGGGTCTGGCACATCTATCCCTTCCAGGCCAAGTGGTCGGAGGACTCGGTCTACAAGAACATCCGCACCGAGCGCCCGGCCCTCTACTCGCAGAAACTCACGGCCCTCATCTCGGAGATCTGCCTGGACGCATTCAACATCTTCGACTGCCATGATTACGCGCGCGTCGAGGTCCGCGTCGACAAGGCCGGCAATCCCTACATCCTGGAGATCAACCCCAACCCCTCCATCAACATGGGCGACTGCGTGCCGGCCTGCGGCCAGATGACCGGGCTCAACTACGAGGACTTCATCGAGGAGATACTGCGAGAGACCGTCCTGCGCTACCGCGAGCGCCCGCCGTACTTCCATCTCCAGAGCTCGCTGGTTTCCTTATGATCACCGGCCGGGGCGCCTGTGTCGCGGGGGTCTCCTGAGCCATGGCCCTGATCATGATCGCGGAAGACACGCCGGAGATCGCCCAACTGGTCAAGATCATCCTCCAAGCCCGCGGGCACCAGGTCGTGACCGTATCCGACGGCCTGCAGATGGTCGAGAAAGCCAAGGACTGGAAACCCCACCTCATCATCGCGGACATCATGATGCCAGGCACCTACGGCACCGCGGCCTACAAGGCCCTTCAGGCCGACCCGGCCACCGCGGCCATCCCCGTCGCCTTCCTGACCGCCGTTCCCCTCGAGCAGGCCCGCAAGCTCGTTGCGGAAGCTCCCGGCGTCCGCCTCCTCAAGAAGCCCGTCGAGATCCCGGTCCTCATGAAGGCCGTCGAGGACCTCCTCTCCCCAAAAATCTAAACGCGCTCGAAACGCGGGATGGAGACTACGAAACAGGCCCCGTGCCGGGGGCCGGCGCTCTGCGCCTCGATAAAGCCGCTGTGGTTCTGGAGTATGCGCAGCGCGGCGCAAAGACCCAGGCCGGTGCCGCCCCTGTCCGATTTCGTGCTGAAGAAGGGCTCGAAGATGCGTCCCATCAGCTTGGGGTCTATTCCTTGGCCCGAGTCCTTCACGCTCAACTCGAAGAAATCCAAGGCTTCCCCCGACTCCGCCCACCAGGCCGCCTTGCGCATGGGCCGCAGGGACAGCTCCAGCGTCCCTCCCCGCGGCATGGCCTCCAGCGCGTTCTGCACGAGAGCGAACACCGCCTCCTGCAAGAGCGTCTTGTCCCCGATGATGCGGGCGCGCCGGCCCAGACCCGTCATTTTTAAACGGACCTTCTGCCGGATCATGAGGGCGTGCGCGGTGCGAAGGGCCGCTTTGACGCACTCCCCCAGATCGAGAGGCTCCAACAAGGTGTCCTCGACCCGGCCGGCCCTGAGCAGTCCCTTGAGTATTTCGGCGCAATGGAGCACCTCGCCGCGTATCTCCTCGGCTTCGGGCGGGAAGCCCGGCTGTTTGGAACGGATGAGCAGGGTCTCGGCGTTCACCTGGATGGAGGTCAGGGGCCCCTTGATGCGGTGCGCCATCTCGCCGGCCAGGCGGCCCATGGTCGCAAGCCTCTCCATGTCCAGGAGCCTCTGCCGATAGACCCTCTCATCCTCGGCATGGACCTGCTGGACATCCTGCGACAGTATCCCCGCGAGGAAAGCCATCACCCATAGGAAGGGGATCCTCAACCAGAATCCCGCCTCCTGGGGGAGGCCCTGCTGGGGCTGCCAGGACGAGAGCAGGTAGAACACCGTGGCGAAGAGGGCCACCAGGAAACACTGGCGCAGATTCCTCAAGAGCGCCGCTCCCAGGATGATGATGAAATAGGCGAGATAGAGGTCGGATTGCGGATTCTGGCTCCAATAGAGGGTCAAAGACGCCAGGAGCACATCCGCCAGCAGAAGCAGGGCTTGAACGATGTTTTTTCCGAGCCTTTCGACCGGCGCCAGGCGGATGAAGGCCAGCAGGCCGATGAGAGAAGCGCTCAATGAGCCGAACTTCACGCTCCACCACGCGGTGTCTTGCTTCTGATAATAGAAGAAAAGGAGCAGCAGGACCGTCAGAAGTCCCTGGAAGATGGCGTAGGTGCGCTTCTGCTCGGGAGCCACGGAAACGGCTACTTCCCGGCCGCTGCGCCGGGCTCGAAGCGGTAGCCGCGTCTGGGCACGGTCTGTATCATGGCCGCGCCGCCGCCGAGCTTCTTGCGGAGGTTCTTGATGTGGGTGTCCAGGCTGCGGGAAGAGACCGCCATGCCGTAGGAGGAGGAATTCTCGATGAGATAGGTCCGCGATAGCAATTTGCCCGGGCTCGACAGGAGGAGCTTGAGCACCTCGAACTCCCGAGGCTGGAGGCGCAGGTCCTTCCCCTTGAAAACCGCTTCCCCGTCGGCGGGATCCAGGCGCACTCCTCCCGCCTGGAGGATCCCTCCTTCCGTCGGGGGACTGTTCCTGCGCAGGGCCGCCTGGATGCGCGCCAACAGCTCCAGGGCGCCGAAGGGCTTGGTGATGTAGTCGTCGGCGCCGAGATTGAGGCCCAGGACCTTGTCGCTCTCGCTGGAGAGCCCGGTCAGGAGTATGACCGGGACTTGCGCGGTGACGGGATCGGATTTGAGGGCCTTGAGGACCAGGCGCCCGTCAGCCCCCGGCATCATGACATCCAGGAGTATGAGGTCCGGCCGCCGAGCCCGGACCTCATCGAGCGCCCGCTCGGGCTTGTCGAGATGGACGAGGGAGTAGCCTTTCTCGAGGGACAGGACTTTCCGGACGGCCTTCTCCACTAATGGGTCATCCTCGACGAGCAAAACCCGGGGCACGGGAGGATTATACCAGTAATTCACAATTCCCACACCGATCGCACACACATCGCACAGGCGACCCGGCTATCCTATCCGTGGAGGCCGAGATGACCGAGCATGGCGCAGGAAGCCGTCCTGATTTCGGAGCCCGCCGGACCCGCGCGGCTCGGCGCCGTGGGTCTGCGGGCTCCGTCCTCCTTGAGACCATCATCGCCATCCTCATCCTCAGCACAGTGTCCCTGGCCCTGGTCGCCCTGCTTCAGAAGGCCATGGTGGTCTCCTTGCGCGCCCGAGAGCAGTCCGCCTGCGGCCGCATGGTGCAGTCCGGCTTCTCCCGCCTGAAGAACATCGATTTCTACTATCTTTTCGCGGCAGACAGCAGCCAGGCCAACTACGGCCTCCAGGCCTCCCATCCCTATTTGGCCGTGCTCAACGAGGGGCACGCCCTCGCGCAGGGACAGAAGTTCACGCGCTGGACCGTGAGCCTCACCTTCAAGCGGCGCGACTCGTCGGACTCCAACGGCAACGGACTCACCTCGGACCTTGTGAGTTTCGTGGACGCGAACAGCAATCTCATCGATGATTACGATTCCAACATCAAGTATTATGATCAGAACACGGACGGCGACTATTACGATACCTACACCTCCGGCTCGCGGACCGTGGCCGAACAGCCGGACACCCACATCAAGGAAGTCACCCTGAAGGTGTACCGCCGGGACCGGCTGGCCTGCTCCCAGACCGAGCTCATTTCCCTGGAGCAGTTCTCGGGGGACTCCAACCCTTCCAGCGAAGCCGCGCTCACGCTCGATATCTCGACCCCCTCCAACAGCGCTTATCTCTACCGCAAGAATACCACGGCCCTCAACAACGCTTGGAGCTTGGCGATCTCCAAGTCCTATCCCTCCGATGTCGCGCAATTCCGCGCGGACGCGGCGAGCCCCCTCCAGGTTTCCGGGGTGACCGATCCCCTGGCCACGGTCAACGAGTACCTCAATGGTTCGGCCCTGCTCGACATGACGGTCTCGGACGTGGACGGAAACTTCAACCATAATCCGGCCGCGATCACCGCCATGCTGGTGGAAGGCCAGAACCAGCTTACGGCCCAGGCCGTCAAAAGCCCCTACACCTCCCCCATCGCGCCCAAGGACCTCATCCTGGACATCAATCCTCCAGCGTTATCGGACATACAGCCATCCGCCGGATCCACGGTCAACACCTTCTCCCCGTTCATCGGAGCGACGCTCGATGACGCGGGAATCTCCACCACCTCCACCAGCGGCATCTGCGAGGAGGTCATGACCCTCAAGATCGGCGGGAGTTCGGTCTCCTACCGGTATGATTCCGGCACCGGCCGGATCTATTGGATAGACTTCCTCACCCAGACCGTTCCGGTGCTCTCCGCCGGGGCCTACACGGCCCTATTGGAAGCGGGAGATTACGCGGGATACAAGACCACCCAGTCCTGGACATTCACCGTGCAGGCCGCTCCCGGCGGGACGGACAACTCGGCCCCCTCCACGGCCAATAAAACCCCCTTGGGGGCGAGCGCCCCGGCCCTGCCGGTCATCTCCGTGCGCGTATTCGACAACCAGACCGGGATCATTCCCTCGAGCCTGCTCCTGCGCGTGGACGGATCGACGGTCGTCAATTCCGGGAACATCGGGTCCTATTACGACCCCTACGATGGGACGCTTTCCTGGACGCCGGCCGAGGAGTACGCCTCCGGCTCCTCGCACACCGTGGAAGTCACCGCGAGCCACTGGGGCGCCGATCCGCTCGATAAGGTCACCACCGTAGAGTCATGGAACTTCACGGTCGAATGAGGGCCTCCTTCTCCGCGGGCTGGACGCTGGCCGAGCTGATGGTGGGCATGGCCATCATGCTCGTCGCCTGCGGGGCCTTCGCCTCGCTGACCAAGTATCTCTACACGCACGTGACCAAGGCGTCCAACACGGCCTACAGCCAGGAAGACATGCGCCAAGCCCTCTCCCTCCTGGAGCGCGCCCTGGTGCACGCCAACGAGATCCAGGTCTCCTCCAACACCTTCGTGGAGTTCGTGATGGACATCGACCATAGCTCCTCCTACGCCAAGGGGGGGGACATCGACGGCGACGGCATCCCCAACTATCGCGACGCGGACAGGGACGGGGACGCGCAGATCATCCAGCCTTCGACGGCGGCTTGGCGCGTGGGCTTCAGCCTGGAGGACGACGACGAGGACGGAGACGGCAAGCGCGACGTGCGCCGCCGCCTCTACTGGTCGAGCGCCACGCGCGAGCTCTTCCTCGACATGAGCGTCAACGAGGGCGCCTGGGCAGGGGCGCGGCTCAAGCGCATCGCGGTCAACGTCTCGACCTTCAGTCTGGCCTATTTCGGCAACAAAGCCAACACGCTCGGCAAGAGCATCGATTGCGGCTCGGACGGAGTCTGCTCCACCG
>CAYWAR010000017.1:0-15754 GCA_964455765.1 uncultured Elusimicrobia bacterium | reverse complement strand
TCGGATAGCTTAAGCTATCCTCGGTCCTCTCTCCTAGAATCCGACTCAGGCTCGGGCCTCCAAATCGCGCATAATTATCCGGTCGGAGCACTAGTCGTCTTGGACGATGGACTTCAGGACGCGCAGAATTCGAGGCCGTAGCCGGCCCATCGGAGGGCGCGGCGGGTGGCGGCTTGGACCTCGGGGCGGGTGTTGTAGGGCCGGACCGGGACCTCGGGCGCAGCTTTGAGCATTCCTAGCGCCTCCTCCATCCCGATGTGACGCAGGAGCCCGGTCCGGAAGCCGTGATAGGCTGGGTGGTCGACGCGCTCCGGGTCCAGGAAGGCTTTCGTCAGCAGGGCGTCGAGCCGTTCATGGTCCTGGGCCAGGAACCGGAACACCGGGCCGGGCGCCATGCTCAGGCCAGGGCCGGGGTGCGCTCGATCTCGGCGAGGACCTTTTCCGCTTCCGCCCGGGAAAGGAGGCGGTCGAGGGCCGGATAGAGGATGCCCTCCTCCTTGTCGTTGTGGCCGCCCAGCACATCGAGGAGCGCGGCGCGCAGCTCGGCGGTGTCCCGCGAGCGCTGGAGATTCTCGTCGATCCGGGAGAGTATCTCCTTGATCTCGCGGTGCTCCGCGCGCATGACCTCGGTGGGTCCCATCGCGCGCATCCCGGTCTTCTCCTCGAAAGGCGGGAAGAGCAGGTCCTCCTCCCAGACGATGTGCGTCTTCAAGCCGGCCGCGAACCTCGCGAAGAGGGACTTGGCCTCCCCTGCGTCCTTGGTCTTCGCGAAGCTCGCGAAGAGGGCGTCGAGCCGGTCGTGGTCCTTGCTCATGAACTCGGTGATGGTCATGCGATCCTCCCTTGCGGCGTCGAGGATAGGATAACAGGGATCCGGCCGGGAAATGATGCGCGAGCGCAGGTTTTTTAGAAATCGCCCCAGCCGGCCGCGGCCTTCAGGCGCTCCGGCGAAAGCAGGCTCAGGCGCTTCCAGCCCGAGGAGATGAGCCGCCGTTTCCTGAAATCGGCCAGGGTACGGATCACGGTGCCCTGGGTGCAGCCCGTCAACTCCGCGATGTCCTCGCGGCGGACCGCGAGGTCCTTGCCGAGCGCCTCCCAGAGGCGCAGGAGCATGTAGGCGATCCGCTTGGCGGCGGGCTCCTTGGCCAGGGCCCGGGCCGCCTGGGCGTGGCGCAAGTGGCGGCCCACCTCGGAGTAGACTCCGCGCGCGAAGTCGCCAAAACCCGTCATGAGACGGTCGAATTCCGGGGTCCGCACCCGATAGACCTCGCAGTCCCTCAGGCAAAGGGCGCTCACGGGATAGGGTTTCTTGTCCAAGGCCGCGATCATGCCGAAGAGCTGGCCCGGGACCACGACCTCCATGGCCAGGACCTCGTCGCTGGGCGAGTGCTTGACCGCCTTGACCAGCCCGGAGCGCAGGAGGAACACCGCCTCCGGAGTCCCCCCCTCCTCGAAGACCGCCTCCTTGCGGGTGAAGCGCTGGAGCTGGAAGATGCGTCCGAGGTTCTCCAGTTCGCGGGGGGGCAGCGCCTTGAAGACCGGCAAACGGGCGAGATAGAAGTCCATCAGGGGGTCTGGGGGGTCTTCACGGGCTTGAACGCGGGTTGGAAGAGCCAGTCTTCCTTGAGCTCCGCGGGCGGCGAGCCGTCCGGGGAATCGGCGCTGAGCACGCGCAGGCCCGTTCCGTATTCCAGCAGGTCGGCGTTCCCCTTGCCTCCCAGGATGAGGGCCGGGGAGCGTCCGATGAGCATGACGATGGCCGCGGCTTGGCCCGGGCCGTAGGGCACGGGAGCGAGGATCTCCTCGGTGAGCTTCCCTCCGGCCACGCGCGCGCTGAAGGCGACCACGCGCGCGGGGTCCACGCCGTAGAGCCTGGCGAAGGCCTGGGCGGACCACTCGTCGGAGGTGCTCATGAGCCAGAGGTCGAAGCCCCTGGCTTTGAGCGCGGCGCAGAGGTCCTGGATCTCGGGGATCTTGCGCAGGCCCGTGCGTATCTCCACGGAGTCCGGGTCCTCCGGGAACGCCCCGATCGGGGTCGTTCCCACGGGCTCGAGAAGGGCTTCATTGACCGCCTCCCCCGCCATCTTGCGCAATTCGGCGTCCTCCAGCCCTGCCAGGAGGGCGAGTTTCCAGCGCGAGCATTCCTTCTCCCCCCAGGCGGCGCAGACCTTGGCATGGGCGCGGTGGAAATCCTTCCGGTACGAAAGGAAGTCCCCGTCCTTTTCCCAGACGGCGGGGGGATGGTCGCGGAAGACGTTGTAGCAGGCGCGCATGCGCCCGCGGCCGAAAGGTTCGGGGATGCGTTTCCAGAAACCCTCGTCGAATTGGAACTTCGCGTGGTCGACCAGATAGCGGAAGAGGGCGTGGTCGGGCCTATGCGTCATGGACACGGAATCCAGGGCCAGC
This sequence comes from uncultured Elusimicrobia bacterium, assembly GCA_964455765.1. Lineage (GTDB taxonomy): Bacteria > Elusimicrobiota > Elusimicrobia > UBA1565 > UBA1565 > CAYHRV01. The sequence continues at coordinate 13,348 of CAYWAR010000017.1, read as the reverse complement.
ACGGCGATGGGCGAATTGTCCGCGTCGTACTCGGCGGACTCGTTTCCCACGGAGCCCAGGAGTTTCTCCAGCGCGTCGCGCACGGGGGGCGCCCAGCGTCCGGCGGGCAGGGCCATGCGGCGCTCGATGACGGCCCGGGACGGGGCCGGCTCGGCGCTCTTGGGCCTGGTCTTGTGGCGCTTCCTGCGGCCCGTGGGGGGCGGGACGGCGGGACGCTTCTTGTGGCGCTTGCGCCTGGGCTGGGCGGCCGGGGCCGGAGTCCGCGCGGGAGGCGTTTGAGCGGCGCTCGCGGGCGCGGAGGCCGGCGGGAGCGGAGTTTCCCCGGCCGGAGCGCAATAAGAGTCCGGCGTCCCGGGAGGATAGGAGGAAAGCCCAAGGAGGAGAGCCGAGAAAAAGATGCATCGAGCGGGTCGTTGGATCATAGGTGAAGGAGCGTGCCGGCCAGGGACCCCGCGAGCAGAGTCCCTGGTCAGCAGATTATAAATATATTTTGTTTCGCATTTTTTATATCATTGTTCCGGCGGAGAAACTTCGCGCTTGAGAACGCGCGCGAACGACAACGAGGGAAACATGGCCAAGAAGTCCGACTTCCTGAAAGACGAGATCGAGCATCTCGACATCACTCGTCACGATACGCGCCCGCTGGTGGAGGCCTTCTCCAAGATGTCCTACTCCTCCCGCGACCTGGCGCGCGCGGCGGATATCTACGACCGCATGCTTGCCGACAGAGACTGCTCCGTGATCCTGTGCCTGGCGGGCTCGCTGTTCTCCGCCGGCCTCAAGCGCGTGGTCTACGACCTCGTGCGCCACAACATGGTCGACGCGATCGTCTCCACCGGGGCCAATATGGTGGACCAGGATTTCTTCGAGTCCTTGGGCTTCAAGCACTACAAGGGCGACAAGTGGGCCGACGACACCAAGCTCCGGGATGCCCGGATCGACCGCATCTACGACACCTTCATCGACGAGGACGAGCTCGGCGAGAGCGACAACACCCTCTCCAAGATCGCGGGCATGCTCAAGCCCGGGGTCTACTCCAGCCGGCAGTTCGTGCGCGAGATGGGCAAGTACCTGGTCAAGCACAACAAGGCGGCCGATTCGATCACGCTGGAATGCTTCAAGAAGGGTGTCCCGGTGTTCCTCCCGGCCTTCTCCGACTGCTCGGCGGGTTTCGGCCTGCTCCATCATCAGTGGCACAATCCCGACGCCCATGTGGCCATCGACTCCGCCCGCGACTTCCGCGAGCTGGTGCGCATCCGCATGGAGGCGAAGGACACCGGCCTGCTCATGCTCGGCGGCGGCGTTCCCAAGAACTTCGCCCAGGATATGACCGTGGGCTTGGAGATGCTGGGCTATGAGGCCCGGATGCACAAGTACGCGGTGCAAGTCACCGTGGCCGACGAGCGCGACGGGGCCCTCTCGGGCTCCACCCTGCGCGAAGCGCGGTCCTGGGGCAAGGTTTCCATCGACTACGAGCAGATGGTCTTCTGCGAGGCGACCATCGCTTTCCCCATCCTGGCCGGCTACGCCTACCACAAGGGGAATTGGCGCTGGCGCAAAGGGTTCAACTACAACGCGCTCCTGGATAACGAAAAGAAGGCGCCGGTAGCCAAAAGATAAGGGACCCAAGGGCGGCGGACGCGTCCGCCGCGGTTTAGCGAGGGGCGGCCCGCAGGATGAGGCCGCCCCGGTCTTTTCCCCGGAGGCGGAAGAACAACAGGCCCTGACGGGTCTCCCCGGGTTGGAGCGGCCCTCCCCGGTAGAGGAAGTCGCGGTAATCTAAGTCCAGGACCTTCTTGACCGGGTTCCAGACCCGGACCTCGGCGGGATGCAGGGAGGCGAGTTCCGCGGGGAGCGCCGCCCCGCTGTAATAGGCCGTCACGGCCACGGCCGCGAGCACCGCGGCGTAGCCCACCACCACCACGGTCGTGTTGTACATGTTGGCCGCGACCGAGGGCCAATGCACGCTCTCGAGTTCCCGGGGGAGGTCACCCTCCGGGATCGCAGAGAGGTCCCCCTCCGGACTCTTGAGGGTCAGGGCCGCGGGTTCCACGCCCGCGGCCGTGGGGCCCGCGTTGCGTGCGCGCACGAGCACCGGGACGAAGCCCGCCGAAATGATGGCCTTCATCGCCTTGCCATCATGGGAGGAGGGTTCGTAGCGCAGGCGGATGCTGCGCAGGGCTTTCTCGAAATCGCCTTTCGCCAGGCGGCGGAAGAAGGCTTCCAGCGGGAGCTCGGCGGGGCGGTATATGAGGGACTCCACGACGATGTCCCCGAGGAGGAGTCCTCCCCCCGTTGAAGCCTTGCCGCCGATGGGCGAGCGTGCCGAGGCGTCGGAGAGGATGGGGGCGCTCTCGCGGTTCTCCGTGTAGATGCAGGACTGCAGGGTCAGGGCCGCGGCCGCGAAGGCCGCCGTCGAGCGAAGGAACCGAGTCTCACCGGTGTCCGTTTCCCCCCCCTCCTTTCCCGACCGCCGGCTGCTGCTGGCTCGCGCAGTGGATGGTTCCCAGCCCGCGCACGAGCTCGCGGCAAGGGATGGGGGCGATGCTCCTGCCCGGGAAGGCCTGCTCCAGCGTACGCAGGGCCTTCTCATCTTGGCGGCATTCGAAAACCGGGGCCAAGACGGTCCCGTTGCCGATGTAGAAATTGGCGTAGCTGGCGGGCAGGCGCGACCCGTCCTGGGCCAGGACCGGCTCCGGCATGGGCAGGGGCTCCACGGTCAGGCTGGACCCGCCGGGCCGGGCCCGTTCCAAGAGATCGAAGTTCTCCTTGAGCGGAGCGTGGTTGGGGTCCATGGAATCCTCTTCCAGCGCGCAGAGCACGGTGTCGGGGGAGACGAAACGGGCGATGTCATCGATGTGGCCGTCGGTATCGTCGCCGGCCACCCCCTCCTTGAGCCACAGCACCTCCTCCACGCCGAGCTGGCCGCGCAAGGCGTCCTCGAGCTCGACGCGGCCCAGAGACGGGTTCCGGTTCTTGTGGAGCAGGCACTGTTCCGTGGTCATGACCACGCCCTTGCCGTTGACGTCGAAGGATCCCCCCTCCATCACGATCCCGGGCTTAAAGCGCGTCGCGCGGGTCTCGGCGAGGATGAGGTCCCCGATGAGGGCGTCCTTCATGAGCTCCTCGTATTTCCCCCCCCAGGCGTTGAATATCCAATGGACCATGGCCAGGCGCTTTTCGAGCGGGTGGGTCAGGAAGGTCGGTCCGTAATCGCGTATCCAGACGTCCGCGTAATCGGCGAGAAGGAAGCGGACCCGCGAGAGGTCCGTGCCCAGGGAGCTGAGCAGGGCCCCGGCGCGGGCCCGCATCGCCTCGCTGAGCACGAGGAGGCGGACCTCCTCGGTCTTGTGGATCTGCGCGGCGATGCGCGAGAAAGTCCTCTCGACTTGCGGCAGGACCCCTTCGAAAGTGACCGGGTCATGGGGCCAGGAGAGCCAGATGGCCTCATGCGGCTCCCATTCCGCCGGCATGCGGAAGCCCAGGGACTTGGGGGTGCTCATCGGGTCAGGAGGGAATAGCTCCCCGGTCTGCGGTTGCGCATGAACCCCCAGCCCTCGCGCACCCGGCGGTTGGCCGCCAGGTCGACTTGGGCGAGGAGCACAACCTCGCGGGTTTGAGAGGCTTGAGAAAGAAGGTTGCCGAAGGCGTCGCTGACGAAGGAGCTCCCCCAGAAGAGGAGCTTTCCCTCGCGGCCCACGCGGTTGACCGCGGCCACATGCACGGAGTTGGCGATGGCGTGCGAGCGCTGTATCGTGGTCCACGCCGAGAGCCAGTCCCCCTCCTTGGGCGCATACCCCTGGATCCGTCCGATGGCCGTGGGGTAGAAGAGTATCTGGGCTCCCTGGAGGGCGCAGGCCCTGGCGGCCTCCGGGAACCATTGGTCGTAGCAGATGAGCACCGAGAAGTCCGCGTAGCGCGTCTTGAAGACCTTGAAGCCGAGGTCGCCGGGGCGGAAGTAATCCTTCTCGTAGAACAGCGGGTCATGCGGGATGTGGATCTTCCTGTAGGAGCCCAGGAGCCGGCCGTCGGCGTCGATCACCACGGCGGAGTTGTAGAGCCGCCCCGCGCTCGCTCGCTCGAAGAGGGGGAGTATGACCACGACCTTCAATTCCGCGGCCAAGCGGGAGAAGGCCCGCGTGGAAGGCCCGGGGATGGGCTCGGCCAGGCGCTCGGCGGGCCGCCGGGAGGCTTGCGGGAAGTAGCGTGAGCGATAGAGCTCGGGCAAGCAGATGATCCGCGCCCCGCGGCGCGCGGCGTTCCGGACCTGGCGCAAAGCTTTCTCGAGGTTGCCGTCGAGATCTTCCGTCGGCGAGGACTGTATCAATCCCAAAGCGAGCACGGCAGATTATATCCTTTGGTTCCCAATAGGCGCAACGCGCCGCGGTCCGATTATGTGGCATTATAAAAGATAGACTCCATAGAGTATTAATGTTATTTTATAATAATATATGATATTATAATAATAATAAACAATAATATATGATACATAACAGACAATATTGGAGATTGCAGCTTGACATTTCATCTGGTACCGATTATAATCGGCCAAAGGAATCTCTTGATAAAACGGCGCCGTGCCCCTGGGACGAGCATCCTCCCGCGGGGAGGACGCTTGCATATGGCAGAGATAATAACTATAGCCAATCAAAAGGGGGGTGTCGGAAAAACGACGACTGCCATAAATATGGCAGCAGCCCTCGCCTGCTTTGGTCAGGAAACACTGCTTATCGATCTCGATCCTCAGGGTAATGCGAGCTCTGGTCTGGGCGTTTCGCCTGATTCCGAGGAAAATGGGACATATCAATCATTGTTTGGAATCACAGAGCCGGAAAAGACCATAAAGAATACTGGTCTTGAAATGCTTGATTTAATGCCATCTAATGGAGATATGATATCGGCTGAGATAGATCTTTGTGACCAGGTTTCACGTGAAAACAAGCTTAAATATGCAATTTCAAGAGTCTCTGAATTGTATAAGTTCATTATAATAGATTGCCCACCATCTCTTGGTTTATTGACTATAAATGCCCTTTCCGCCTCCAGCGGCGTATTAATTCCCATTCAGAGTGAATACTATGCTCTAGAGGGTTTGGCTAATTTTGTTCGTACAGTAGAACGTGTTAGGACGACTATAAATCCAAAGCTGGTCATAGAAGGGGTCGTAATAACTATGTTCGACCCAAGGATAACATTGTCCCAACAGGTTCACCAAGAGCTTAAGAAATCTTTTTCAGAAGTGCTTTTCAAGACGCCTATCCCTCGGTCTATCCGCCTTGCGGAGGCTCCTAGTCATGGGAAGTCCGTCCTGCAATATGATCCACGGTCAAAGGGAAGTCAGGCATATCTTGCGGTGGCCGGTGAATTCCTCGCAAGAAGAGGCTGGGAAGTGGTGAGGTTAGATTGATTATGAGACAAGCGCTAGGTCGTGGACTCGAAGCCCTGCTTCCGAAGAGGCCTGCGGAGAATAGGGCCGGTTCGTCGGAAGAAGGGGGGATATCCAAGAAGATTCCCATCAAATCGATACGGCCCAATCGCCTCCAGCCCAGGAAGAATTTTGACCCCGAGAGCTTGAGCGGTCTGGCCCAGACGATCAAGGAGCATGGGCTTGCCCAACCGATCCTGGTGTCATCGGAGGGGGAGGGGAAGTATGAATTGATCGCCGGAGAGCGGCGCCTCAGAGCGACGGAACTCGCCGGCTTTTCCAGCATCGATGCCGTCGTCATGGATCGGACCCTGGATGACAAACAGCGCCTCACCCTGGCTCTCATCGAGAACATCCAGCGCGACGATCTCAATTCGATCGAGGAAGCCCATAGCTACAAGGCGTTGATAGATAAGCATGGGATAAGCCAGACCCAGCTCTCGCAGTTCCTGGGTAAGTCTAGATCCGCCATCTCGAACACCCTGCGCCTTCTGGATCTTTCCGATGATGTTCAGAAGGCCCTCCAATTTGGCCAGATAACGGAGGGACATGCCAGGGCCCTGTTGGGAGTTGCGAACCCAATCGAGCGAGACAAGTTGTTCAAGAAGGCGATGGAGGGGGGACTTTCGGTCCGAGAAGTGGAGAATCTCGCGCGCGTCATCGAGGCTGGGAATACGCTCCAAGCCGCTACAGGTCTGGAGCGCCGCAAGAAGACGAAGGCCGCGGACATTCGGGCGGTCGAACAACAACTGACGCAGTCTCTGGGGATGAAAGTCGAGATCCGGTCGAAATCGGATGGAAAGAGGGGGGCGATCATCGTCCATTTTTATAATCTATCCGACTTCGACAAGCTCCTTGGGAAACTTAAATAATGTATATAAATAAACATTTATTTGTAATATTATCGATCGCATCCATATTCGTGCTCCAATCCTTCGCCCAGAGGGCCTCCCGGTCTAGGGTGGAGCCGGATGTGACCGATGAGGAGGAGCTTCCCTCCACGGACGCGGAAGCCGAAACGCCCCCCGGTCCCGTGGTGATCTCGTTGGAGGAGAACATCAATGAATTCGGCCGATTCGCGGACGGAGGCTCCGATTCGAATTGGTACATCGGTTTCAACAACGCTTGGATCGTCAAGCTCCCCCCCGCGCCCGAGGGGGAATACTCCCGGGCTTTCATCGGAGCCAGGATCGGACGCGCGAAGGCCCAGCCCGTCTCCGACCGGCCTTGGGAGCGGGTGGTGATCCCCGGAAAGGTCTATATGGGCATCTCCCAGAGGCCGGCTTTCTCATCGGAGCAGAGTTTCTTCCTCGCGGAGACATCCGACATCCCCATCGAGCCGGACTCCAGCGTGCACATGCCGGGCACGGGACGCTCCCAATGGTTCTGGATCGAGGTCCCCGTGGGTCATGTCTCCTTCTCGAAGCCGAACTACCTGGTCATCTGGTCTCCCAGCCGGGAGTTCCGCGACGCGGCCCATTCCCCGATACTCGCCGGCATGGAGGCGTCGAAAGGGGAGGAATCCGAGGAGCCCGTGGCCTGGAACAACCACTCCATCCAGGGAGTGCCGCCGCGCGGAGAACAGGGCTCGCTCCAGGTCCCCATCAGCAACATCAAGCCCGCGCTGGCCCTGAAACTCACCTCCTCCGAGGGACGGAAGGTGACCGTCGACGAGTTCTCTCTGCGGCCGTCGCAAGCCGGGCTCCTGGCCCGGTTCTCGGTGGAGGGCAGGAACGTCGAACTGGCGTGGATCGAGATGTCTCAGGACGAGCTGGAATGGCAGAGGATATCCGGCTATCTGCGCACGCCTCCCTTCGTGTTCACTCTCCCCCGCGCGCTCATCCCCCAGCGGGGGGCCTATCTGCGCGCGAAGGCGAGCGACGACATGGCTGTGGAGGGGAGCAGCCGGATCGTCTTCGTCCCGGGCGGTCCGCGTGACTAGCAGGCTCCGCGTCGGCGTGGTCGGGGCCACGGGCCTGGTCGGGCGGGTGCTCCTGGACGCGCTCGAGGAGCGCCGCTTCCCCGTGGGGGAGCTGCTCCCCTTCGGTTCCGGCCGCTCCGCGGCCGAGGTTTTCTTCAAGGGCCGCCGCATCCCCTGCCGGGGGGCTTCCCTGGCCGCCCTAGACTCCTGCGACCTGGTGTTCCTGGTGTCCAGCGATGAGGTGGCCAAGGAGTTCGGGCTGGAGCTCGCCCGGTCCGGGGTATGGGTCATCGACGATTCCTCCGCCTACCGTTTGGATAAGCGGGTGCCGCTCGTCATCCCGGAAGTCAACGGCCGGGACCTCTCGCCCAAGAAGCGCCTCATCGCGGGCCCCAACTGCACCATGACCGGCGCGGCGCTAGCCGGGGCGGCCTTGCTGAAGTCCGGCCGGCTGCGCGCCGTGCGCGTCGCCTCCTATCAAGCCGTGTCCGGAGCCGGGAAAGCCGCTCTCGCGGAGTTCTTCGGCCAAGCGCGCGCCTTGGCTCCAAAGGCGGGGGGGAAGACCCTCATCGATAGTCCGCCTCCGCCCAAGCCCGCGGCCCTGCCCAGGTCCATCGCGTTCAATGTCTTCCCGCAGGTCGGCTCCTTCGACAAGGCCGGACACTCGGGGGAGGAGTGGAAAGTCCGCGAGGAACTCAAGAAGGTGTGGGGCCTGCCGCGGCTGGCGGTGAGCGTCACCGCGGTCCGGGTGCCCGTCATACGGGGCCACTCCCTGGCCCTATGGCTGGAATTCGAGCGGCGCATGAGCCCCGCGCGCGCGCGCGCCTTGCTGAGCCGCGCGCCTGGAGTGCGCCTATGGAAGGAGGGGGATTATCCGACCCCGGCCGACGCCTCGGGGACCGCGCCCGCGCATGTGGGCCGGGTGCGGGCCGGCGCGTCGGAGAAGGAAGTCGCCCTGTGGGTCGTGTCCGACAATCTGCTCAAGGGGGCGGCCTTGAATTCCATCCAGATCGCGGAGACCCTGCTCAAGAAAGGCTGGCTCAAAGCCCGTTAGGAGCCGATCCTCACAGTTCGCCCTTGTCCCCGGCTTGGACGAGGTCTCTCAAGGGGAGAGCCTCGACGCGTTCTCCCAGGGCGTACCGCTTGACACCGGCGTGGACCACCCAAAGGCGATCCAGTTTCAAGTCCGCCATCGCCGTTCTCATGGAAGGGGTCAAGCCCGGGGAATGGCTGTGCTTGAATTCGAAACCGACGCGTCGACGGCCGCGGATGAGCAGCAAGTCGAGCTCCGCTCCCTGGTGCGTGGCCCAGAAATAACAGTGTTCATCCCAGGCGCCCGCGAGCTCGATAGCCTGCTCCAGCGCGAAGCCTTCCCAGGACGCCCCGCAGCGGGGATGCGTTTGGAGTTGGGCGAAGTCCTCGATCCCGGCGAGCAGATGCAGGAGCCCGGTGTCCCGGAAATAGACTTTCGGCGACTTGACTTGTTGTTTGGAGAGGTTCTCGTGCCAAGGGCGGAGCAGACGCGCCATGAAGGTGTCGGAGAGCAAGTCCAGGTAGCCGCGGACCGTCTTGTCGCTGACGCCGAAGGAGCGGGCGAACTCGGAACTGTTCCACACCTGTCCATGGCAATGGGCCAGCATGGCCCAGAATCGCCGCAAAGTCCCGGGCGGGAGCCGGAAGTCCAGGCCGGGCAACTCGCGCTCAAGGTAGGTCTTGACCAGGTCTCTGCGCCAATCCCGGCTGGCGGCTTCGTTCCGGGCCAGATAGGAGCGGGGGAAGCCGCCTCTAAGCCAAAGCTTCTTCCAGTCCGCGGCCCCCAGCTCGGCCAGGGAGAGGCCCGGCAGTTCATGGTAGGAGATGCGTCCCGCGAGGGACTCCGAGCTCTGTCTGAGCAGGTCCGGCCCGGCGCTTCCCAACACCAGGAACCTGGCCGGCAGGGGCCGGCGATCCGCGAGGACGCGCAGGGTCGGGAAGAGAGCGGGGCGGCGCTGCACTTCATCCAGGATGACCAGCCCCTTGAGTCCTTCCAGCGCCTGCATCGGGAAAGCCAGGCGCTCGATATCGCGCTCATCCTCCAGGTCGAAGCGGTGGACCGGGCCGCGCCAGGCGGAGGCGAGTTGGCCCGCCAGCGTGGTCTTGCCGACCTGCCGCGGTCCCAATAGCCCGGCCACGGGATTGGCCTTCAGCTTGCGCAGGAGCGAGCGAAGATGGGCGGTACGCCTGACCATGCCGGGATCATACCATAAATATTCGGATACATACTCCGATATTTTATGGTATGAAGGAAAGGAGAACCTGCGGAAACCCGCTTATCGACGCACGCGGGGATGAGCCGGCTTGGGCGCCGGCTAGGATTGCGGGGGAGGGGCGAAGCGGGCCTTCACGGCTCCGGCGATCATCAGGCCGAGTCCCACCCAAGAGAGCGTGAAGGCGAGCAGGCCCGGGCCGATGGGGTTCGGGTTCGGGTCCTTGAGCAGACCCGCCTTGGCCGCCAGGATGATGGAGATGAGCGGAAGATAGGCCGCGGCGGTGACGATGAGCCCCGCGCGGAAGAGCTTGGAGGCAACTAGCCGCTTGAGCATCCCTAACGGCGCGCCAGGCGCCGCGTATCGCTCGAGAAGAACTTCAGCGTCCCGTCGCTCCCCTTCTGGAGGGTTAGCCGGGTATCCCCCAGGGCGATCCCCAAGGGCTTGTCCTCGGCGAGCGAGGACTCGGGCACGGGCCAGGCCTTCGAGCTCAGGCCGGCCTCGTTGATGAAGAGCAGGCTCCGGGTCTTCGCGAATCCGTTCGTCTGGGGGTCCATGTCGGTCCCGAAGAGCACCCAGAACTCCTTGTCCCCGGCCTTGAACACGAAGGACTCGCGCTTGACCGCGTCGAGCACGGCGCCCGTCTTCATCTTATGGCTCGGACCCTGGGTCGCTCCGGCCGGCGTGACCTGCAGAGTGCTGCCGCGCACCGGGCTGAAGATGTTCACCGAGACCTTGAAGCGGTAGGAGACCCCCGGTTCCACCTCCACGACCACCCCTTCTCCCCGCAGGGAGTTGAGGTCCTCGATGCGGCGCGCGATCAGCCGGTCCTTGTCCTGAAAGGTCAGATAGAGCACCTCGAACTTGGGGTCGGCCGCCGCGCTCACGTTCCAGACCGTGCCGCCGAGTTGGAGCGTCATGAGGTCCCTGTGCGAGTCCAGGCGCTGTGAGAGGTTGAAGGAACCCAGGGGAGCCCCTAAAGTCCCCATGTCCGGCGTGAATATCTCGGGCTTCACGAGCACCGGCTCCCGGGGCGTTTCCACCGGGACTATCTCCGGCGGCTTAGGGGCATCCGGATTCAACACGGGAAGGGTGATGAGACCCTGGGAGTAGATGAAACCCTGTTCGGAGGCGTCTCGAATACCTTCGGGCTCGACGGCAGCGCAAAGAGAAGGCGCCGCGGCGAGAGTGAGAGGAAGAAGGAAGGCTTTAAAACTCTTCATTTGGACACCGCCGCGGGCTCATGGGAGCCCGCGAGAGCGCCGGCGCCGCCTCCGGCCCGATAGGGGTCGTCGGCCAGGTCGATGAGGTAGAGCGCGGGCGCGATGTTCTTCTGGAAGGTCGAATCGATGACGCCCGCTCCCGGGTAGAACCCTCCGGCCCACATGGAGGCCGGGGTCAGCTCGAAGGTGAAGGAGAATATCTTCTTGGCGCCCCAGGACCAGTCGGTGGTGTCGCCGCTGGCGATGTAGAGGTCCGAGGACTGCTCGGGGGTGTAGCCGGTCATCTCGGCCATCTTCTGCGCCATGGCCTGATAGGCCCTCAGGGCTCGCCCGTCGGAGATGGGGTCGTTGGTGTGCCCCCAGGGATAGAGGATGAGCTCGCTGAAGGTGTGGTAGGAGAGGAGGATCTTGAGGTTGGGGTGGGCCTCGACGAAGTCCCGCACCGCCCGCGACTCCGGCTCGGAGAAGGCCGAGGGGCCGCGGTAGGTGTCGTCGCCGGGGCTCGTGGAGGCTCCGCCCCCGCCCCACTTGTAGCCGTAGTTGCGGTTGAGGTCCACTCCCACGCTGCCGTCGGTGTTCTTGCGCAGGTTCTTGCGCTGCCAGCGGTAGCGGCCCGTCTCGATGTCGAACTCGACCCCATCGGGGTTGACGAGGGGGATGATGAAGACGTCCCGCGTCGCGAGCAGGCCGCGCACCTCCGGCTTGCCCCGGTTCTCGGCGAGCCAGCGCGCGAGCTTGAGGGCCGTTTCCGTGGATAGGTGTTCCCGGGCGTGGTGGGTGGCCAGGAAGACGATGCCGGGCTTGGAGCTGGGTTCATTGCCCTTGGCGTCGGAGTTCAGCCGCAGGGCGATGATGTCTTTTCCCTGCACGCTCTTGCCGATGGAGAAGACGCTGGCCAGGTCCGGCTGGGAGGCGCCGATGGCGTTGATTTCGGAGAGGGTTTCGGAATAGTTGTGGAACACGGCGTCCGGCCGGGGGAAATCCTCCGGGCCGAAGCTGCGCAGGGAAACCTGCTTCTCGATGCGGATGCCCGCCTCTTGGAGCTTGCGCAGGGCCGCCGCGGTGGCGATGCCGCCCACCTTCGATCCCTCCACCCTCTCGATGGAGACTCCGGCCCCGGCCACGATGTTGCGCTGCTCGCGGCCGGCGGCTTCCACCTCGACCCACGAGCGGTCGTCTCCGTCGGGGAGGGAGGAGGGCTTGAGGGTCTTGGCCTTCTTCGTCACGGCCTGGACGGCCTCGGAGCGGGACCACGATTCCTCGGAAGGGGAGTCGCCGGCCTGGGCCCGAGAAAAGGCGAGGGCCGCGAGTCCGGCGGCCAGGGATAGAAAAGCCGTCCGCAGTGTCTTGGAACGCATGTCGGATTACCTCACTTGCGACAGGATGCGCTGTGCGTCGGATTCCAGCCGGCGGGCGGACGATTCGGCTCCCTCGGCTTCCCGCTCCACGTCCCAGGACTCGAAATTGAAGCCGGCGCGGCGCAGGTCGAAGGCGGCCCAGCGGGCCTCGTCGGAGAGCCAGCGCGCGTCCGAGGCCAGCCGATTCGCCGCGCGGGAGAGGTTCATGGCCGGGGAGACGAGCTCCGGATCCTTCTCCGAGATCGAGCGCTGGATGCGGGACACGTCCTCCGCCGTCCGGTTGACGCGTTGGTTGAAGTCACGCAGGTCCCAGACCAGGCGCTGGACCTCGTTCCTAAGGAAGGGGTCTTGGCGGCCGCCCTGGCCGCCGTCGTTGCGGGAGGCGTTCTGCGCCCGCCGACGCACGTCGGAGACCGTGCTCCTCATGCGCGAGGCTTCCCAGGCCATGGAATCCGCCTCCCCCGCGGCCCGGTGGAGGCCGGAGGCATGACGGGCGTCCTTGGACCGAATCTGCAGTGCCCTCTGCTCGCGGATGCCCCGGTGGAAATCCCCCAGAGAATCCTCGAAGGAGGGGGTCTGAGCGGCGCAGGGCAGATTCCAAATGAGTGAAACGGCACAGAGCAGGATGATCCGGCGCATGAGGTCTCCAGGCATCGAGGGCATTATTATAGGACTATAGCCCAAAGGGGTCAATGCAGCCAGGGCTCGATAGGCCCCCGTCCGCTGGGTCCAAGGACCCATGATGCCTAGGGTCCTTAGGGGATTTTTTTGAAGGTCACCGGCAGGTCCGTGCGCGGGATGATGACGATGTGATACGGGGAGGCGGGCACTCCTCCCTCGGCCTTGCGTTCCATGAGCCGGTAGGCGACCCACAGACGCGGACCTTGCTTGTGGATCGAGGAGATCTCGACGGCCTTCCCCTCGGCGTCCGAGAATACCGCCAAAGCCGTCTCCTTTGAGAAATCGACGGAGGGCAGGGGCTCTCCGGAGCCCAGGCCGTTCCAGAGCGAGGACCAGGAGTCCGGATCCTTCACGGCGAAGCCCCCCTGCTTGTTCCCGCCGGTTCCGGACCAAGAACGGGTCCAGCCCAGTTCTATCGGCTTTTCCTCCACCCTGGGAAGGGAGGAGGGGGCGGCGGGGGCGGGAGCGGTCATGCGCGCCCGGGTGACCTCTGG
>CAYWAR010000016.1:6120-15818 GCA_964455765.1 uncultured Elusimicrobia bacterium | reverse complement strand
TCCACGCGCCGGCCGGACTCTTCGCCTTGAGCCTGGAAGGGAACCTCGACCCAGGCGCTCAAGGCCTCGGATGGCGCGCGACGATGGTCGAACGCATCCCCCCCCGCGAGGTGAAGGAGCCCGTGACCACGGCCCGCAGGGGCTTGACCGCCGCGGCCACGTCGTCGAGGATGCGGTTGACCGCGTTCTCGTAGAAGATGCCCAGGTTGCGGTAGCCGAGGAGGTAGTACTTGAGGGATTTCAGCTCGATGCAGAGGGCGTCGGGCAGATATTCGATGGTGATGGTCCCGAAATCCGGCAGGCCGGTCTTCGGGCACACGGAGGTGAACTCCGGCGCCTCGATCTTGATCTCATAGCCGCGATGCCGGTTCGGCCAGGCCTCGATGGGAGGGAGCTTGTCCTTGCCGCCCGAGGCGGCCTGTGCGCGGGTATAGCCGAGGCGCGTGGCGCGCGGGGCGGCGTCCTTCTTCTTCATGATGCCTCCACGGTGCTTGCGATGCGCGATGAGCTCGCCAGGACGGCGGCGAGGCCGGCCACCGCGGCCGCGGCGGCGTACTCCGGGCGCAAGGCCAGGCCCCGGTAGACGGCCCAAGCCGAGAGCGGGATGAGCGCGGCGTTCACGGTGAAAAGAGCGGCGAAATTGCGGCGCAGGGCCGAGCGGATGTCCATCCCCAGGCGCAGGGCCGAGAGCAGGGAGTCGAGGCTCCCGCGCTCCAGGATGAAATCCGCGGCCTCCTCGACGAGGAAGGGCGCGCCGGAGGTCGCGAAGGCCACGTCGGCGCGGCTGAGAGCGCGGGCGTCCTGCATCCCACCCGCCAGAAAGGCCACGCGCCGGCCTTTGGAGCGCAGCTGCTCCACCGCGCTCAAGCGCTCCTCCTCCCCCGCCTCGGCGTAGACCTTGGACACTCCCGCGGCCTCGGCCGCGCGGTAGGCCGCCGCGTTGCCGTCCCCGGATACCAGGACGGGCTCCAGGCCGCTCTTCTGGAGCCGCGCGACGCAGGCCTTGGCGTCCGCGCGCAGGGCTTCGCTGAGCGCCACGACCGCGGCCAGGCTCCCGTCCACGGCCAGCCCGATGAGCGACTCGGTCCTCCCCTTGAGCCCGAGCGCGGCCGAGGCGGGAGGCTCGATGCCGTGCAGGGCGAGCCAGGGGAGGCTTCCCGCCAGCACGCGCCGGCTCCCGATCACCGCCGCGATCCCCCGCGTGGGGACCGCCTCGAAGGAGCGCCGGCGTTCCCGGCCGCGCGCGTCGCGGGCGTGAGCGCGCAGGGGACCGGCGAAGGCGTGATCGGCCCCCTCTTCCGCGGCCAGGAGCAGTTCCAGGACCGCATCCTCCTTCCAATCCCCGAAGAGCATCGTCTCGGAGACCTCGGGCCGCCCCTCGGTAAGCACGCCCTGCTTGCCGAAGACGACCGCGTCCGGGAGACGGAAGGATTCTATCAGGCGCGGATTGCGGATGAACACGCCCATGCGCGCCCCCTTCAGCCTCCCGAAAGCCATGGCGATGGGGAAGGCCAGGCTGACCACCCACGGGCAGGCCGAGGAAAGGACGGAGAGGAACGCCGCGGCCACGTAGAGGGAGCGCGGTTCGGGGGCGCGCGCGGCCCCGGCGAGGGCGGCAAGGGCCGCGGCCAGGAGCACGCCGGCCAGGAAAAGGCGGGCGATCGACTCGGCGGCCTGCGGCGGAGGCCTCTTATCCGAGAGCCCGTCGCGTATCTCCTCGATGAGCCTCCTCAACTCGGTGCCGGGGCCGGTCTTGCGCACGGAGATCGAGAATTCCCCCTCCTTGACCACGGTCCCCCCGAACACCCTCGACCCGGGACAGCGGGGGCAGGGCATCGTGGAACCCGTCCGAAGGGATTCCTCCACCAGACCCTCCCCCTCGCCGACCTCTCCATCGAGCGGGATCTGCTCGCCGGAACGCACGAGCACCGTTTCCCCGAGTTTGACCTCCGCGATGGGAAGATTGCGCGCGCGGCCCTCCCGGAGCACCCTCGCGGTCCGGGGGATGCGGCGCAGGAGCCGCCGCAAGGTCTCCAGCGTCTTCTTCTGGAAGCGGGTCTCCAGCCATTGCCCGAGGTTGACGAGGGTCACCAAGGCCGCCAGGGAGCCCAGCCGGTGCTCGGCGAGGCCCGCGGGCAGGAAGCGCCCGAAGAAGACCGCCGCCGTGCTCAGGAAGAACATGGCCCAGGAGCTCACGGAAGCCAGCATGGAGACGCCCACGCGCAGGTCCTTGAGGCCTCTCCAAAGGCCGAGGTGGAGCTGCCAAGCGCAGCCGAACTGCAGAGGCAGGGAGAGAAGCCAGACCGTGTACGCGGAGAGCCCGAGCGGCGCTTCCAGGAGGAGCACGGCCCAGATGACGGCGCCCCAGAGCAGGCGTTTCATGGTGCAGAGACCGCCCAGGCCTTCTCCAGGGCCGAGAAATCCCCCCAAAGGCCCGGGAAGCCCGCGCGCACCGCCTCGTCGATGGGGCGGCCGTCGCGAAGAGCCGACAGGAATTGCGAGAACCCGACGCGCCCGCCGCGCTCGATCATGAACCTCACCACGCTCCCCACCTGGGCATACCAGGCGTTGACGGAACGGCCTTCCTCGCTCAACGGGGCGAGCGAGACCATCTGGGAGAACGGCAAGGGCATGCGCCCGCCTTCCGCGAAGCCGCGGCGCGCGGAGGCCGGCAGGGATTCAACCTCCTCGAAGACGGCGAGGCCCTCGTTGATCCAACGCAAGTCCGCGTGCCGGGAGCCCATGTGTTCGTTGAAGATCAGATGCGTCATCTCATGGGAGAGCACCCCGGGAAGGTGCGCCCCGTCGAAGGAGGTGATGGAGTTCCCCACCGCCGCTCCGGCGGACCACGGAGGGAGGCCGGTCTTGCGTTGGAACTCGGCGTGGTCGGCGTAGAGGACGATGGGATACGCGCCCCCAGGCAGGAAGGAATACAAGCCGGTGTCCCTCATGATGCGGGAGTAGCATTCCTCCGCGAGGTCCGAGACCGCCTTCGCCCGGTCGGAGCCGTAGGCCTTCACTTCGAAGTGGAGGCTCGTCTGCGACTTGGCTCCCGGATCGAGGTCTCCGAAACCCGATCGGCTGATCTCGCCGCGCTCCTCGGGGAAAGTCCCGGGCGCCAGAGGGACGCAGCCGCCGAGCGCGGCCGGCAGAAGGCCGAGCAGAACGCCGGACCTAAGAAACCCCTCAACGCGCATAGGTTGATTCTACCAAATGGTAGAATCAACCTATGCGGATTCGCGTCGAGAAGATGGCCCCCGAAGGGCAAGGCTTGGGGCGCGAGCCAGGCGGCGGCCGCCCCCAAGACCTCGGAGGCGGCACTTCCTCGGGTCATCCCTCGGTCGGCCGGGTGTTGTTCATCCCTTACGCGGCTCCGGGCGACCTCTTGCGCGTGAGCGTCGAGAAGGTGAAGAAGGGCTTCGGGGAAGCGCGCATCCTGGAGGTGCTCGAGCCGGGTCCGCATCGGGTGGAGCCGAAATGTCCGCTGCATTTCAAGGCGGCGGGGACGCCGGGCCGCCCCCCCTGTGGCGGGTGCGATTGGCAGCACCTCGACTACGCGGGCCAGTTGGAGGCGAAGGAGGAACTGCTGCGCGATTGCCTGCGCCGCATCGCGAAGATCCCCGACCCTCCGGTGGAGCGCACCGCGCCCTCCCCCGAGCAGTGGCGCTATCGCAACAAGGTCCTCATCCCCTTCCAGCCGCCGGCAGACGGCTCGGGCATGCCCGAGGCCGGCTTCTACGCTCCCGCCTCCCATCGGGTGGTGGGATTCGAGGACTGCCCGGTCCAGACCGAGCTCTCGGTGCGGATCATCCGGCGGGTCCGGGAACTCTCGGCTTGCCTGGGCTGGAGCGCGTACGACGAGAAGCGCCACCAGGGCTGGCTGAGGCATCTGCTGGTGCGCTGCGGCGCGGGTGAACGGGCGCTCCTCGCCTTCGTGACGCGCACGCCGGATTTCCCCCGCAAGGACGAGGCCCTGGCCGCCCTGCGCGCGGACTTCCCCGAGCTCGCCGGCCTATTTCAGTGCGTTCAGCCGGAGCGGACCTCGGTGGCTCTCGGTCCCGAGTGGAAGCATCTATGGGGAGAGGATCGCCTCGAGGAACGCGTAGGGGAGCTGCGTCTGCGCTTCTCCCCCTCCGCCTTCTTCCAGGTCAACACGGCCGCCAGCGAGCTCCTCTTCGCCACGGCGGCGGAGTTCGCGACGGAGGGCTGCGCAAAACTCTCGCTCCTCCTCGACCTCTACTGCGGCGTAGGCCCCATCGCCCTATGGCTGGCGGCGCACGCCGAAAGGGTGGTGGGCTTCGAGGAAAGCCGCGAGGCCATCGCGGACGCCCAAGCCAACGCCCGGCTCAACGGCATACGCAACGCCCGCTTCATCCGCGGCCGCGTCGAGACTTCGCTGGGGCGCCTGCGCAAAGAACTGGAGGGACGGCCCCCGGGCTCGGTGTGCGCCGTGCTCGATCCTCCCCGCGCCGGCTGCGCCGACGCGGTGCTCAAGGCCGTGAGCGGCGCCTGCCTGGGCAGGCTCGTCTACGCGTCCTGCGACCCAGCCACCTTCGCGCGGGACGCGGGGAAGCTTCTGCGCTTGGGCTGGAAGCTCGCGCGGGCGCGGCCCCATGACCTTTTTCCCCAGACCTCCCACGTGGAGGCGGTCGGCCTCTTCATAAGGTAGGTCGAAAGGCCTAGCCCGGGATGGGACTTTGGTGCCTGGAAGCGCGGCCTCTTTGGGGGCAAACTTACCCTAATAGTATGGACTGTGTGCATGGGCATTTGGGATAATGCCCGGCACGGGTGAATCCATGAAAACAACGCTTCGCATACTCTGTTCGTCGCTCATCCTCTTGAACAGCGTGCCCTTTTCGGCGCTGGCCGCCGGTCCGGGCGCGGCCAAGAAAGAGGAGAAAGGGCGGATATGGGACTCCCGCCAGTCCTGGTCGTCCTGGCCGGCGGTCTACATCGACGGCAAGGATTACTACTGCCACATCAGCGAGTGCGGTCCCAAGGCGTCCCTGTTCTCGAAGAAAGGCGCGCGGATCCCGCTTTACACCCTTGATAAGAGGTCCAAGGACCTGAAGGATCCCAACGTCACCGTGATCGAGCCCAAAGCCACCCCATACTCGCTGGTGCTTGGCGAGGAGGGGAGGACCTACGCGGTGAAGACGGTCTCGCCGGGCAAGGAACTGCGCACCGCTACCCGGATCACCTATGAATCATGGACCGCGCCGAATTCCTCGGTGCTGGTCAAGGCCCCGAAGCCCGAGGCCCCCAAGCCGGAGGCGAAGCCGGGAGCCAAGCCCCAACCCAAGCCCGGAGTGAAGCCTCCGGCCAAGCCGGGGCGCAAACCCGGGGCCAAACCCGGAGCGAAACCTCAGCCCAAACCCGAAGTCAAGCCGAATCCCGATCCGGCGGCCAAGCCGAACCCGGACCCCGCGGCCAAACCTGAACCCAAACCCGAGCCTAAACCCGGGGCCAAGCCTGGAACCGAGCCCGTGCCCGGGAAAGCCCCGGAGCTCTCCCCCGTTGAGAAATCCATCCAGGATTGTCTCGGCAAGGCGGCTCCTTCCCAAGAGGCCAAGCCGGGCCAAGACAAGCCCGGGAAGGCGCCGGTGGACTTGAAGACCAAGCTCTCCCCGGACGAATACTCCGAGTACCTGACCCTTCTTGGAAAGATGCGCGGCCCCAAGGGAGCGGCTCTGGCAGGCAAGGACAAGGAGCGTTGGGAGTCCCTCCTGAAGAAAGCCGGCGTCTCGGAGGGCAAGACCCTCGGCGCGACCGCGACGGAAACCAAGCCCGTCGAGCCTCCTTTCAACGCGGAGGCGGCCATGAAGGCCGTCGGGGAATTCCTCGACGGGAAAACCTCGGACCCGAAGCTCAAGGAATGCCTGGCCTCGATCCAGAAGCCCGAACTGACGGGGTACTATTGCGCGGCCAACCCCGGGAAGCTTCCGCATTGCGCGGCGAAGAAAGAAGATCCTTTCGCGGTCTTCGCCGACGGGAAAGAACGCGGCTTGGCCGAATGCGCGATCAAGAACCCCAAGGACAGGACCCCCGAATTCCTCGAGGACGTCAAGAAGGACCGGGACGCCGCGTTGGCCAAGTGGCGCGCCGAGGCCGTGAAGGCCGCGCAGGGTCAGCTCCTCGATTCCAAGAAGACCCCGGCGGATCCCGCGGTCAAGGAATGCCTGAAATCGAAAAAGCTGAGCCGCGACGACCTCTTCCCTTACTACTGCGTCAATGAGCCGGCGGAGGCTCCGCAGGAGAAGCCCAAGGCCAGGACAGCCAAGGAACAGCTCGAGAACGTGGCGGCGGAGTGCGTCAAGGACGAGAAGTCCGGCGAGCTCGTGGACCCCTCCTGCGGGAAGAAGGGCCTCGATGGAGCCGTGACCGCCTCGGCCCTCGAATCCACGCCGCTCTCCCAGCTCGCGAGCCAATGCTCCGAATACCGCAAAGGGCAGGAGCGCCTCAAACCTTCCGGCCCCACGGCCGGCCCGAGGCCCGGAAAAGACCCGCCTCCCCTGACCGTCAAGCCGGACGCGGAGAAGAAGCCCAAGATCAGCGCCGAGCTGATGCAGAACCTCAAGAAGGACGCGGTCGGTGGCGCCTTCGGAGCCGTGGGCTTCGGCATCATCGGCTTCATCTTCGGCGGCCCCATCGGCGCCGCGGTGGCCGGCATGATCGGCTTCGCGGTCATGGCCGGAGTGACGCACCTCAACAACAATAACCTGAAGTAAAAGAAGAACCCCCGCGATGCGTCGCGCATCGCGGGGGTTCTTCTTTTCCGTGTCAACGCCGAGGATGGGCGGCGAGCGCTGCAAGTCATTCGAAAGCACGAACGGAGAAGGCCGCGAGGCTCGTCATCGCGGCCTTCTCCGTTCGTGTTACTTCTTGACCAGAGGCTTGCTTTCTTCTCCCTTGAGGAGGAAGTTCAGATCGAGCTTCTTGCCCGCGGCGGCCGCCTTCTTGGCCCGCTTGCGGTAGGCCACCGCGCCCGCGGCTCCCGCCGACCCGAGGAGCAGGAGGAGGAAGAACCCCATCGCGCCCGCGCCCCCCGCCCCGGCGCCCCGGCGGCCCTTCGCCGGGCCTAGGATGTAGAGCTCATCCTTGATGGACGGGTCGTATATCTTGCCGCCCTTGAGCGCCGCCTCGAACTGGGGCTTGAAGCGCGGGTCCAACGCCGCGGCCTGCTTGATGTCCTCGAGCATCCCGGTCAAGTCCCCGAGCATCTGCTTGGCATAGGCTCGGATGGCCCAGGGCATGGCGGACTGCGGGTCGAGCTCGATGGCCCGGGTGGCCGTCTGGATGGCCTCGTCGTATTTCTCCTGCCTGAGCAGGGACCAGGATAGGGCCTCGTAGGCGGGAGAGTTATCCGGGTCGAGTTCGATGGCTTTGCGCGCATCCCTCTCGGCGGAGGCGTAATCCCCGCTCAGGTTGAACGCGGTCGCCCGGTAGACATAGAGGAGCGGGTTGTCCGGCGAGAGTTCGATGGCCTTGTTGAGGGCCTTGATGGCGGCGCCCCAATCCCGCAATTCGATCATCTTGAGCGCGGTGTTGACCAGGGTCCCGAGCTCGCCGGAGAGGCCCTCTTGGTTGCGCATCAATCCCACGGCTCTCGATATGTCCCCCCCTCCCCCCTCCTCCGCTCCAGCGGTCTCACCTTCGGCCCCGGGAGCGCCATCACCCAATCCGGATTTGGAATCCACGCCCGCGCCCACACCCTGTCCCTCGGGGGGACCGTCCACGGGTATCTCCGGGACGGATTTCTCCGCGTCCGTGACGCTCGGGCCCCTTTGTATGCCGCCGCCGGTCCCGATGCCCAGGCCGCCGGCGACCCCCTGGCCTCCGCCGACGAAGCTCCCGTCGCCCGCGAATTTCGCGTTGAGCCCGACGCTGGCGCTTCCCTGGGAGGATTTCGCGTCCGCGGCGGACTGGGTCGGTCCGCCTCCGCTCCCTCCCTTCTGCGCGCCCGCGGCGCCCTTCGGAGAGTGCTGGATGAATCCGACCGGGGTGCTTCCGCCCTCCATCGCCATCCCAGTGACCTTGCCGAATCCCGCCCCCGACAAGTCGGAGACTCCCGCCCCGCCCTTCTTTCCGGGTTCGGCGGTGAAATATCCTCCCCCCGCCGCTTTCTCGAGAGGACCCTTGAACTCTCCGGGCGGTGCAACCCCGCCTCCATCAATGGACCCGGGGCCCGATGGGCCGAAGCCGTCTTTCCCGCCGGTTTTTCCGGGGCCCGCCACAGGAAATTTTCCGCCTTTTCCATCGTCAACCCAGGTCGTCCCGTCGGCGGTCGTGATGATGGTGTATCCCGGCTTACCGGGGGTCTTGCCCTCTTTTGCGAGCTTTTTCAAGGCTTCTTCAACAGCTTTCGCCACCGCGACCCCCACTTTCTTGGCGGCCAGCACATCTTTGACGGGAGGCAATGGAGATGGCGGGGTCTTCGTGACAGGGTCCGGGATACAGCAGGAGATGGAGGAATCGCAGGAGGTAGAGCTCTTTGTGGAAACGGTCTGCTGAGGAGGATTGAGGTAATTCCCGAGCGCCGACATCCCCATCCCCATGCCCTTGCTCACCAAATTGACCGGGTTCACGTACGCCAAGGGATAGGCGATGGCCGGGGGTATCCCGATGCTGGTCAAGACCTTGGCGGGCGCGTCTGCGAAGTTCTGAAGGGCGTCGCCGCCCTTCTTGATCAGGTCCCCCACCGCCTTGACGCAGTCACCCGGAGTGAATAGCCCGCAACCAGCATGCGCCTGGATAGGACTTAAAGTCAGTCCGGCCAGAATCGCGATGGATAAAAGCCATTTCTTAGCGTTCATGGCGAACCTCACTTTCCCGCCAGGGCCTTGCCTCCGGCCCTGGACTGGCGGATCCCCTTGAGCAGGAAATCCAAGTCGATCTTCTTGCCCTCTTTTTTTGCGCGCTGGACGAGCACGGTCCAGAGCACCGCGAGGGAGGCGAGCAGGATGAGGAAAAGCCCGAGTATCATGCCGGTGTAGGACCTGCGGCCCGCGCCGGTCTTCCTGCCCCATCGCTGGCCGAGCAGGTACGAGGCGTCGTCGACGGAGGGGTCGTAGATCTTCCCGCCCCGCAGGGCCGCGTCATATTGGGGCCTGAAGCGCTCGTCCCTCTCCGCGGCCTGACGGATGTCCTCGAGCATGCCCTTGCGGTCCCCGAGCATCTGCTTGGCGTAAGCCCGGATGGCCCAGGGCATGGCGGCCTGCGGGTCGAGCTGGATGGCCCGCGACGCCGCGTCCGCCGCTTCCTGATAGCGGCCTTGCCGCAGAAGAGACCAGGCCAGGGCTTCATGGGCGGGCGCGTTCCTCGGGTCTAGCTCGATGGCTTTTCGCGCGTCGCGCTCGGCCGCGGAATAATCCCCATGGAGGCTGTGGGCCGTCGCCCGATAGACATAGAGCATGGCGTTGTCCGGCGAGAGCTCTATGGCCTTGTCCAGGGCCGAGATGGCCGAGGCCCAATCGCGCATCTCGATCATCTTGAGGGCCTGGCTGACCAGGGAGCCGACATCCTCCTTCATGCCGTCCTGATTCCGCATCAGGGCCACGGTCTTGGAAAGAGGGCTCTCCGGAAGAGCGGCTTTGCCCTCCTCGGCGTCCTCGGAGGCGGAAGGAGTCTCCTCGGCCCCGGTTTCGGTCCCGGCCCCGTCCATGGGGATCTGCCCTTGTTCCGCGGCGGAGAGAGGCTTC
>CAYWAR010000016.1:0-6110 GCA_964455765.1 uncultured Elusimicrobia bacterium | reverse complement strand
ACTTCGACCAGGTTCGCATCGATGATCGCCGACTCGCCGTCGGCTTCGATCCCGTCGTCTGGGCGAAGCTCCTCCCATCGGGGAGACCCCCTGCCCTCCGCCCGACGCGAAACCCCCCGAGAATCCGGGGCTCGCGCTGCCCGGGGAGGAGCCCTTTCCCCCGGATGAAGGACTGCCGCCCTTGCCCGCCCCGTCGGTCCCGGTCGGCTTGCGCTGGATGGTCCCCACCGGCGTCATCTTCACCGCCTTGCCATCGACTCCGCTCATGCCCGCCCTGCCCAGCTTGTCTCTAAGACCCTTATTGTCGACTCTTCCCACCGGAGCCTTGAAAAGTCCGCCTTGAGCATCCGGCGTCAAGGCCGCGAAATCTCCTCCCGGAGCGGCTCCGGGGGCGCCCGGCACTCCTCCGACGCCCGAACCGCCCAGCGCCGGAGATCCCCCCAATGCCGTGTTCGGACCCGTGCCGCTCCCGGAGTTGTTCCCGCTGGGACCGCCTCCACCCGGGAAATTATTGCCGCCGCCGGATGGGTCGGCGCCGTTGCGAGAAATATCCAGATCCGTGCCGGGGCCGTTGCTCGCTCCGCTTCCGCTCCACGGGCCGTTGTAACCGGAGCCGGGGACATACCCCGGTCCGCCCGGGGTCTGCGCGACAGGGGACGCCGAACCATCCGATTTCGGCCCCCAGAAATGGTCCGCCGCGAGTCCGGCCCCCAGCCCGGCCACTCCCCCGTAGATGAGGGCAGCGCCGAGAGGAGCGCCCAACCCGGTCGCAGCCAAGGCGACGCCGGCACCCACAAGCAGCGTGGCGCCGATGGCCGCCTTGTGATCATCCACCCATTTCGCGGCCGAGTCCCAGAAACCGGCCTGCGCTCTGGGAGGTGAAACGACCAAGACGGTCAGAAGAAGGGCGGGGAATAAGCACCGGCGCAGAACGAGGGCTTGCATGACGCCTCCCATGGGCCTAGGCCCGAGCGACAGCGGACCACCTCCGGCATCGCTTCCAAATGTACTCTTTCTTTATGAAGTATAGCCCCGGGTCCCTTGACTTGTCAAGTAAATTTTCTGTCATTTTTCAGCGTTTCTCGCGCATCCCGAAAGCCAGGAGGCAGGCTCCGGTCGTGATGGCGGAATCCGCAATGTTGAACACCGGCCAAACGATGAAATCGAAGAAGTCGACTACATACCCCAAGGCGATCCGGTCGTAGAGATTCCCCAAGGCCCCCCCGGCGACCAGGGCCGCGCCGTAGTGGAGCAGCTTGTCGTCCTTGGGCCAGCGGCGCCTGAGGACGAGCAGGCCGGCCAGGAGGCCCACGCTCAGCGCGATCAGGAAAAGGTTGCGGCCCTGGAACATCCCCCACGCGGCGCCGGTGTTCTCGACGTAGGTCAGCTGGAAGAACGGGAGCAGCCGCAGGGAAAAAACGGGGGCCAGCCATTCCCGCGCCCACGCCTTGGAGGCGCGGTCGGCCAGGAACACGGCCAGGACGAGGAGCGGCTCTCCTAGACGAGCTGGCGGGCGCATCGGGCGCACAGCTCCGGGTCTTCCCGAAAAAGGCCGCCGTCGGTGCGCCAGCGCCAGCAGCGCGGGCATTTCACTCCGCGGGCTTTTTCCACCGCGACATGGACGGCTTCCGCGGGGAAATCGGAGAGCACGACGAGCTCCGCCTCGGCCCCGGCGGCGGATTTGAGCAGCCGTTCGGATTCGGAGGAGGACATCAGGCGGATCTCCGCGTCCGAGACGATGCACAACTCGGCCCAGGCCTCCGGCCCTAGGCTCGTCAAAAAGGCGTGGGAGAGCGCCCCGCCGGCCGAGAGCACGACGCGGCCTTGGAGCGAGGAGCCGACCTCCTTGGCCGCGCGCATCTTCTCCAGCACGGCCAGCACGGCTGCCCTCACCCGCAGGATGTCCTTCCATCGGGCGCGCAGCGCCTCATCCTTCCAGTCCGCGGGGGCCTCTCCCATGTCCTGGAGGAACACGCTCTCGGCCAGGGGGAAGGCGCTCGCGCGCTCTTGGAGCGAGCGGCGCAATTCCTGCCAGGCCTCCTCGCAGGTGAAGGAGAGGATGGGCGAGGTCAGGCGCAGCAGGCGCAGGAGGCACTCCCACATCACCGTCTGCGCGCCGCGGCGGAGCGGGTCGCCGGCCTTCAGCGTATAGAGCGCGTCCTTGCGCGCGTCGAGATAGAACGCGGACAGGCCGAGGTTGCAGAAGTCCACGAGCGCGGTCGCCGCTTTCCGGAAGGCGAACTCGGAATACGCCCCGCGCACCTCCCGGTCCACCGAGCGCAGACGGTCGAGCAGGGTGCGCTCCAGCTCCCCCAGGCCGGCGAGCGGAACCGCGTCCCGCGCCGGGTCGAAATCATCGATGTTCCCCAGCAGGTAGCGGAAGGTGTTGCGCAGCTTCCGATAGGAATCCACGGGGCCTTCGAGGAGCTTCTCCGAGAGGCGCACGTCGTCGGAGTAATCGCAAAGGGCGGTCCAGAGCCGGAGGACGTCGGCGCCCAGACGGTCGACGACTTGCCGGGGGCTGACCACGTTGCCCAGGGACTTGTGCATGGCCCGTCCCTGGTCGTCGAGGACGAAACCGTGGGTGAGCACGGCCCGATACGGGGCCCTCCCGGAGGCGGCCACCGCCAGCACCAAGGAGCTCTGGAACCAGCCGCGATGCTGATCGGAGCCCTCGAGGTAGAGGTCGCAGGGCACGCCCTCGGCGCCGAGCACTCCCAGCCAGGAGGCGCCCGAGTCGACCCAGACGTCCAGGATGTCCGTCTCGCGCAGGAAGACCTTCCCGGAGCACCGGGGACAGCGGAACTCGGGGAGGAAATCCCACGCCAGGACCTCGCCGGCCGCGCAGCCCACCGTGGAGCGGACCACGGGCTTGCCCGGGTCGGCGAACCAGAAATCCGAGCCCTCCTCGCGGACCTTGGCCGCCACCGCGGCGATGAGGGCGTCGGCCGCCTCGCGCTCGGGAGGGGCGGAGCACTCGCGGCAGCGCACCATGGGGATGGGCGTGCCCCAGAGCCGCTGGCGCGAGATGCACCAGTCCGGACGGGAGGAGACCATGGCCGCGATGCGCTCCCTGCCCGCGGCCGGGATCCAGGCCACCTCGTCGATGGCCTTGAGCAGCTTCTCCCGCAGGCCCGCGTGGCCCACGCCGAGGAACCACTGCTCCGTGGCTCGGAACGCGATGGGGTTCTTGCAGCGCCAGCAGTGCGGATAGCTGTGGGTGATGGAGCCCTTCCCGGCCAGACGCCCCTGGGCGCGCAGGGCGTCCAGGACCGCGGGGTTGCCTTCCTCGAAGATGCGCAGGCCCTCGAAGGGTCCGGCCTCCGCGGTGAAGCGCCCGGCCCCGTCGACCGGGCAGAAGATGTCGAGGCCGGCGGCGCGGCCCGTGTTGAAATCGTCGATGCCGTGCCCGGGCGCGGTGTGCACGACGCCGGTCCCGTCCTCGGCGCTGACATAGCCCGCCAGCACGCCTCGGGAGATCTTATGGCGCGCCTGCGGCAGATGGGCGAAGGGGGTCGAGCAGGCGATGGCGGCCCCTTCCACGAGTTCCCTGCCGGTCCAGGACCCGACGCGGCGGTGCCCCTTGGCCCCCAGCGCCTTGAGCGTGTCCTCCAAGCGCGCGCGAGCGAGGAGATAGGAGCGGGGCCCCGCCTCCAGGGAGACCTCCTCGAGCACGTACTCGAGGTCCGGATGGAAAGCCACCCCCATGTTGGCCGGCAGAGTCCAGGGGGTCGTGGTCCATACCAGCACCGACGCCTTGCGCTCGACGAAGGGAAAGCCCTTCTCCGGGGCCAGGATGGGCAGCTCCACGAACACCGACGGAGAGGTCTTCTCCCGGTATTCGACCTCCGCTTCCGCGAGCGCGGTCTCGCACTGCACGCACCAGGACACCGTCTTGAGCCCGCGATAGACGTAGCCCTCGCGCGCGAGGGTCCTGAAGACGCTCAGGATGGCGGCCTCGTAGGCGTTGGACATCGTCGTGTAAGGAGAGTCCCAATCGGCGAATACGCCGAGCCTGCGGAACTCGGACCGTTGCTGGTCGACGAAGCGCTGGGCGAAGGCCCGGGCGTCCTTGCGGAAGGCGTTGAGGTCCGTGACGCTCCGTTTGCCCCGTTTCTGCTCCTTGAGCAAGGCGTGCTCGATGGGCAGGCCGTGGCAGTCCCAACCCGGGACGAAGGGGGCGCGTCGGCCGAGCAGGGCCTGGGATTTGACCGCCATGTCCTTGAGCGTCTTGTTGAGGGAATGGCCGATGTGGATCGCGCCGTTGGCGTAGGGAGGCCCGTCATGGAGGACGAAGGCTGGGCGCCCGAGCGCCGCGTCGAGCCCCCTCCGATAGACGCCCTCCCTTTCCCAGAACTCGATCCACTTGGGCTCGGTCTTGGGGAGTTCCCCCTTCATGGGGAAGCGCGTCTTGGGAAGATGGACGGTATGAGAGTAGCTCTTCTTCCCGTCCTTGGGCTCCGCCATTGCGGGCGATTGTAACAGTTTTCCAGCCTTGACATCTCCTCCAGCCGGTGATATAAACAGGCTGTGCGCAGCGTAGAAGCCTCCCTCACGCTCCCGGCCCCGCGATCCCAAGTCTGGCGTCGCGTCTCCACGGTGCGCGGCTGGGAGACGCTCGCGCGCGCTTTCGCCGGCTGGGGGAGCCGCGTGCGATGCGCCGTCCTCCAGGGCCCCGACGACGCGGCCAGGGAGGGCCTGGAGCTGGAGGTCCGCTCCGCCGCGGGCCGTCCCCTCCTGCGGGCCCGCGTGTCCTCCTTCGAGCCCCCGGGGAGGATCGAGTGGACGCTGACGCGCGAAGGCAGCCGCCTGGGCTCGTTCCATCTCCTGTTGAGCTGCCGTCTCCAGGAGACCGGCGGGGACTCGACGCGCGTGGAGATGGGCATGATGCTCCTGTTCTCCTCGCGGGTCCTGGAGATAGCGAGCCTGCTGATCCCGATCCGCTTCTTCTACCGCCGCCGCCTCGTCCGGGCCCTGGAAACGCTTCGAGAACCGGCGTCCACGCCCGTCTGAGCGTGACCGGCTTCTCCGCGCTCGCGCGCCTCCTCGGGTTCCTGCCGGCCCCGCTCCCCGCCTTTCTCGTCGAGACGGTGCTGGTCCGGTCCCTGATGATGTCCTGGCCCTCCCGCCGCCGGGTCGCCCTCGCCAACCTCTCCCGGATACTCGCGCATGCCGGCCGCAGGCCCGATCCCGGGGAGCTCGCGGCTCTCCTGGACCGAAGCCTCCATCTTTACTCGCGCTTCATCCTCTGCATGATCGGCCTGCCGGAAGAGGAACGCGCCGCACGGGAGGAAGTGGACCTGGACCTTCTGCCCGCCCTGCAATCCCTCCGGCGCGAAGGCCGGGGGGTCGTGCTCGCCACGCCGAATTTCGGGCTGGTCGGGCACGCGCTCTGGGCGCTCCGGCTCAAGGGGATCCCGCTGCTCCTGCCCATCCTCAACAGGGATTTCCTGGCCCACCATGAGGCCGGGGTGTTCTCCGGCGTCTCCACCGTGGGGAAATCCGCGCGCCCGAGCCTCCGCTCCCTTCGGGAAGGCGGGGTCGTGGCGGCCATCGTGGACATCAACTACCTTCCGCACCGGCCGGCGACTCCGTTCTTCGGAGCTCCCGCCCCGTTGGGCTACGCGGCCTCCCGCCTCGCCCGGACCTCCGGAGCCCCCCTCCTGCCGGCCTATGCCGTGGTGCGCGAGGGCCGCTGCCGTTTCGAGTCCCACGACCCCATCGACCCCCGCGGGAGGAGCCTGGAAGAAGTCAACCTCCTTCTGGCCCGTTCCATGGAACGGGCCATCGGCGCTCACCCGGAGCAGTGGCTGGTGTACAACGATTTCTGGGATATCGAGGCGATGGATCTGGAATACCGTCTGGCACGCAAGCTCGCCCGCTGGTCCTGACCCGCCGGGGACGGTTACTGGGGCTGGGCGCCCTCTTCGATGGTGTAGTTCGCTTTCCGTTCCTTCTCGATGTTCTCTTTGACCTGCGGAGTCTTGTGGTCGGGCTTGGTCGCGGGCTTGCAGTTCTCCGGCGCCGTGCCGGATTGCACGGACTGGTCGGAGCATTCGTCGACGACCTGACCTTGCTCGTCCTGTCCGTATTGGTTCTTGATCTGATCC
>CAYWAR010000015.1:14902-15869 GCA_964455765.1 uncultured Elusimicrobia bacterium | reverse complement strand
CCTGCTCCTGGTCTTCGTCAACATCTACCGGCAGGAATATCAATGGCTGATCAATCAACCCGACCAGCCGGAAAAACGACTCCCCTGAAACGATTATCCTATCTCATCGCAGCGCTCTGCTGTCTGGCCTGCGCGCGGCCCGGCCTCCCCATCGGCAGGGCCGCGACCCCGACCGCGGAACCCTTGGTGGATATCTCGCAAGCCGCTCCATCCATCCGGGTGGACATCCGCTACGCCACGGCGGATAATTTCACCAAGACCGTGCTCTATCCCGTCAACCGCTGCCTCTTGCGCCCTTCCGTAGCCCAACGGCTCGCCGGGGTGCAGGAAGACCTGCGCGCCTCGGGACTCGGGCTGAAGGTCTGGGACTGTTATCGGCCCCTTTCCATACAGAAGAAGCTCTGGACCCTGGTCCCGGACCCCCGTTATGTGGCCGACCCGAGCAAAGGCTCCCGCCACAACAGGGGAGCGGCGGTGGACGCCACCTTGGTGGACGGCCAAGGCCGGGAACTGGAGATGCCCACGGCCTATGACGACTTCTCCGAACGCGCCCATCGGGATTTCCAGGGCGCGTCCCCCCAAGCCGCCGCCAACCGCTCGATCCTTGAAAAAGCCATGGCGGCGCGCGGATTTAGCGGATTATCCACCGAGTGGTGGCATTTTGACGCCCCCGGCTGGCAAAGCTTCCCGCTGGAAGACCTCCCCCTGCAATGAAAACGGGGGATTCTTGCGCTTATGTCGTATCGGTCCGGACCCGGCCGTTGAATGCGCCGCTTCGAGAGCCGTTCGCCATCGCCGGAGGAACGCAAGCCGCGGTCCGCAATGTCCTTGTTGAGGTCCGCCTTTCGGATGGAACCAGCGGCTTCGGGGAATGCGCCCCCCTCCCCGCTTTCAACGGCGAGACCCAGACGGCGGCCAGCGAGTTGGAGGACGTGGTTGGCGTGCGCGTGCAGGAACGCTTGTGCCT
>CAYWAR010000015.1:0-14892 GCA_964455765.1 uncultured Elusimicrobia bacterium | reverse complement strand
CACCCCGGGGCTGGGGGAACGCCCCCCCCCCCCCCTTTTACCCCGGCGCCCCCCGGGGGGGGGCCGCGCCCCCCGTCCGCCATGTCGCCAGGACCTTCGTCGGCGTGCCTATCGATCGCCTCCAGGCGAAAGCCGGGGCCCTGCGTGAATCCATCCCTGACTGCGCCAGCGCGAGGGCCGGGGTGGAAATGGCCGTTCTGGACGCCTGGTCCCGGAGCCGCCGCATCCCCTTGAGGGTGCTTTTCGGGGGAGCCGGGGAAACCGTCGTCACCGATGTGACCATCCCTATCGTGCCCCCGGAACATGCCGCGTCGGCAGCCAAGGCCGCCCGCCGTTTCGGCATCCGCGCGCTCAAGATCAAGGTCGGCACGGACCCCGATGAGGACGCGCGCCGCGTCCAATCGGCGGCCATCGCAGGCCGCCCCAAGTCGCTTATCGTCGATGGCAATGCCGGCTATTCCGTTTCCCAGGCCCTCCTCTTGCTTCGCCTCCTGACCAAGGCCGGCATAAGGCCCGATCTCTTCGAACAGCCCGTTGGAAAGAATGATTTCGAGGGCCTTCGCGCGGTTTCGCGCAAAGGTGGCGTCCCAGTGGCGGCGGATGAGAGCGCCTCCAGCTTAGAAGACATACTTAGATTGGCCAGGATGAAAGCGGTACAAGTCATAAATATAAAACTCATGAAATCAGGAGTATTGGGGGCATTGGAGTGGGCACGCGCGGCTCGGGCCGCGGGCCTGGGCCTGATGATCGGAGGCATGATCGAGTCCCGCCTGGCCATGGCCTGCGCCGCGCACCTGGCCGCGGGTTTCGGGGGTTTTCGCTTCGTGGACCTGGACACCCCCCTTCTTCTGACCAAAGACCCCATGGCCGGGGGGCCCCGGATCAGGCCCGGGGGGATCTGGGACCTGTCCCAGGTCCGCTCAGGCCACGGCGTCCGGCCGAGCGCTTTCTGACCTATTATCTCTTGCAAAGTCTGGATTATTTATTATAATCCCAGCGGTTGACGGTACTAGACGCATATAATCACGGAGGAATCAGAATGAGGGTAATCTGCTCGGCGCTCGTAGCCGGACTGCTGTTCATCTCGAACCAGGCGTTCGCCCAGGTGAAAGAGGGCTCGCATCAGGGGAAATTCCAGCTAGGGATGACCATGCCCCTGACGAAAGTCGAAGTCGGCAATTCCGGCGAGACGGAAAAATCCGGGAAAATAGGACCGGCATTCGGCTTCGGCTACGACTACCAGTACAACAAGAACTTCAGCTTCGGGGGCGAGTGGTCCTACAAGGCATGGGCGAAGAACTCCTTCACCATCAACGGGACCGGCGTCACCATCACCCCCAAGGGCTGGACGTTGCTTGCGACTGCCAAGGGGCAACTCATGCCCGATGAGAAGCTTCGCCCGTACGGGCTCTTCGGCCTGGGCTTCAACGGGCTCTCCGCGAAGGTCGATGTCCCGACCTCTCCGAGCAACAACTCGAGCGAATCCACCACCGGGGTCGCTTTCGCCCTGGGCGGCGGCGCTGATTACGACATCAACGACCAGTGGCTGGCGGGTGGGGAGTTGCGTTGGAACTACCAGGGAACGAGCAAGGCGAAGATGGGGACCAGCAATTACACCTCCTTCGACTTCCTCTTCAACCTGGGCTACAAGTTCGGCGCGTAAGACTGTCTAAAGCAAGAACAAGAAGCCCCGGAGCTTTCGCTCCGGGGCTTCTTGCTTTCCTGCGTCCTCCCGGCGGAAGCTATCTTTCGTCATCCCGGCGAAAGCCGGGACCCAGGCTGTCTCAACTGGATTCCAGCTTGCGCTGGAATGACGGGATTCCAGCTTGCGCTGGAATGACGGGATTCCGGCTTACGCCGGAATGACGGAAGTCGGAATGACGAAAGCTGGAATGACGGAGTACCCCTACAGAATACGCCTGAGGAGACGCCTTAGGAGGAAATACTCGTTATCAGGCCTATCATCGGTCAGGGCCGGAGCGTTCGGATAAGCGTCCAAGAGGCGTTGCGGGGCTATCTCCTGGTCCAAAACGGCTTGGAACTGCCTCTCGGCCGTCTTTTGAGGCCCCCACTCCACCAAGTCCTCGGCCGCGGCAGGGGATAAACGCACGGCCAAGTCCTTGGCCGTGCGGGCTGGGATAGGGCTGTCGCTGGCCAGGAAATGGAGCCCCCAAGCGCGGAATACCCTCACGTAGGGGAAGGATTCGGTGATGGCTCGGGCGAAACAGGCCTCCACATACGGATCAGCCCCGCCGGGGACCCATTGCTGGAGCAACCCTCCGGGTTTTAATCGGCTCTTCGCCAGGGCATAGAATTCCTTGGAATAGAGGAGGCTGGACCCCGCGGCCTCCACGGGAGGGGGCGGATCGATGGTGATGAGGTCGTAGCTCCGCCCGGTCCTTTCCAAGAAGCGGCGCCCGTCATCTATGACGATCTCCGCTTTGGCGGATCGGGCGAGTTCCGGGCCGTCCTCATGGAAATATCCGAATAGCTCCGGCACGCTCGGGACCAAGTCCACCACGCTCGCTTCCAAGTCCCAGGTGAGCAGGGAGCGAAATGAGGTCCCCATGCCGAAAGCCACGGCCAAAGCGCTCTGAGGAGGCCTGTCCAAGAAGGCCAAGGGCAGATGCGCCATCATCTTGGTGATGGGAGTCAGGACAGTCATACCGGTCCCGTTGACATAAAGGACCTTGTTCCGTCCTTGCCCCGCGGCCAAGACCGTGGCCTCGTGGTCCCTGCGTATCTCGCCTTCTCCATAGCGTTCCTCGAAGCTTCGGCAGGCCAGGACCAGGGCCGCGCCGACAGCCAGGGACGCCAACTTGACCCTCCTGCCCGAGGCCGCGGCAAAACCCGCCAAGAACAGGGGCAAGGCGAAGGCCGCCAGGGACCCCCTCTCCCCCAGATGAGGCAATAGGAGGAATGCGGCCAGGAGAGGCCCCAGGATACAGCCCAACACATTGACCGCGTACGCGGACGCCGCCTTCTCCGGGTCCCCGCCGGAGAGGCGGTCGACCAGCAGGGGGGTCAGAAATCCCAATGCCGCGCAGAAAGGCCCTATCCCCAAAGCCATACGCAGGAGGCCCCACCCCACTCCCATGGGGAGAGGCAGGGCCGGGTCCGCCGCCGCCAGCGGGAAGAGGCCCAGGGCGCCCAGAACGGCCCATGTCTCTCCCGAAGGGACACGATCCGGCGCTTTCGAGCGGTAGTACCGGGTCCCAAGGAAGGTCGAGCCTATGTAAAAGGTCAGCATGGCCGCGAAGGCATAGACGGTGTTGGAGAGGTAGGGGGTGAACTGCCGCGTCCACACCAGTTCCATGCCCATGCCGCAGAGCCCGGCGGAAAAGAGCAGGCCCAGGGCGCGCGGCTCAGACATGGCGGACGCTTGCCCGGTTTCGATCCCGTCTTGCTCCCCGAGTTGCGGCGGCCGAAGGCTCAAGAACAGGCCGCCCGCCGCGGCCGCCAGATTGAGGACGGCGGCCGCGTGGGAGGACCCCCTCAACCCGGCCAACTCGATCAGGAAGAAGGCGCAAACGAAGGCGCCGCAGGCCGCTCCCAGGACATTGGCTTGATATAGGAAGCTGAAAGTCCTCTTCCCGAGCGACCTCCCCGCGGCCAGAGCCAGGGGGAAGGTCGCCCCCATGCAGAAACACCCAGGAAGCAGGGCGAGGCCCACGCAGAGGCCCGAAGCTCCGTAGTAGCCCCAAGACCCCCAGGAGGTCCCGTGGGCGGCGAGAGCGCCCCGGCCCGCGTCGAGCAGGAAGGGCACGGCGAAGGCCGAGAGGGCGATGGAGGCCTCCGCCGCGGCGTAGAGGCGGAGGAAATACTCCGGGCTCTTATCCGCGCGCGCGGCCGCGAAGCGCCCCGCTCCCCAACTGCCCAGGCCGAGTCCGGCCATGAACGCGGAGAGGACGAAGGAGACCACCGGGGCGTTGACGCCGAAAGCGGCCATGGAAAGCCTCAGCCAGAGCACCTCGTAGGCCAGCCCGGCGAAGCCCGAAGCCGCGAACATCCAGAAGAACGCCCTCTCCATGTCCTCATGCTACCATCTTGCGCAAGCCCTGTCCCCCAACCCAAATCCACTAAGCCGTAGATAGGCGGCGGGAGGGCCTGCCTCGAACCTCGTCCTGCGGGTACGCGGTCGGCCGAGGTGTCGGCCGCCGCTCGGAACTCACCCGTCGGCCCCACAAGTCGAGCGCCGGGTTCCGTTACGCCCCGCAGGCCGAGGCTTCGAGCCACCCCCCGCCCGTTCTCAACGCGCGAAGATTGCGATGTCGCGCGAGGCTCGGTCCTGGACCGAGTCGTTGACCCTTGTATGTGCCTCGCGCATTCTCTCCTGGCCAGTGGGCTCATCCCGGTTGCCTCCATTCCAGCTATCCACGTGGATAGCTCGGTGACACCTTAGATGAATTGATGTGGGGAGTTGACAGGGGGAGGCGGGGGTGCTAGAATAGATTGACCATATGGTAGGTTAATCAATGTCCCGCAAACCCGACCCTTCCCTGCGCGCCCGCATCCTCGAGGAGGCCGAGCATCTCATGCACCTGCGCGGCTACAACGGCACCAGCCTCGACGAGATCGCCCTGCGCTGCAAGATGACCAAGTCCAACCTTATCCACCATTTTCATTCCAAGGAGGATCTGGGGCTGGCGGT
This sequence comes from uncultured Elusimicrobia bacterium, assembly GCA_964455765.1. Classification (GTDB taxonomy): domain Bacteria; phylum Elusimicrobiota; class Elusimicrobia; order UBA1565; family UBA1565; genus CAYHRV01. The sequence goes on along the minus strand of CAYWAR010000015.1, from coordinate 10,241 downwards.
CCTGGATTTCAAGATCGGCTGCTACACGGCGGCTTTCGAGAAGACCCTGAGCGGCTGTTCGGGCCCCGAACGCGCCGTCGCCGAACTCTTCGCCCGCGCGGCGCGCTTCCAGCGCGGCAACGGCTGCCGAGCCGGCTGCCTGGTGGGGAACATGGCCCTGGAGATGAGCGACATCAACGAACGCTTCCGCGAGCGCGCCGGACGGTTCTTCTCCGGCTGGGCCAAGGCCCTGGAGCGCCAGCTGCGGGGGCTCAAGGAACGCGGCTGTTATCCCCCCTCCTTCGACCCGCGCGCCGGCGCCGAAGCCGTCCTTTCCCTATATGAGGGCTCCATCATGCTCGCCCGGGCGCGCAGGGACCCCTCGATCATCGCTCGCGTGGCCAAGGAGGCCCGCCGGCTGGTGAGCCCGCTCTGGACGTCGAAAAAAACGAAAGCGGAGGAATCCATGGGACCCAAGACCCCCTGCGGCTGCTGACGCCCTGACGCGTCGCGCCGATGACAAGGAGGGACCGCCGGCCCGCACCGCGGCGGTCCCTCCAAGGCTTTTCCGCGGTTTTCTTCTCCCGCCGGAAAATGCCACAATCAACCGTCTTTCGGACCCTTGTCATGCCCATCCGCATTCCTCCCCCCGTCTATGTGCTGGCCCTTCTCGCGGCCTTGACCGCCGCCTTCCGCTTCCTGTCGCCTTCGCCGGAAGGGGTGGGCCTGGGAGCCGCGGCCCCCGCCTTCCGCCTGGCCGGCATCAACGGCCGCTCCGAAAGCCTCTCCGATCACCGCGGCAGAGTGGTGCTCCTGGATTTTTGGGCGACCTGGTGCGACACCTGCCGGTCGGAACTGCCCATGCTCAAGGCCCTTCACGCGAAATACCCGGAAAAGGATTTCCAACTATTAGCCCCCTCCGTGGACGAGGGAAACCCGCGGGAGGTGGCGAGCTTCGCCGCGGCCAACGCCTTGCCCTATCCCGTGCTCATCGCTGATTTCGCCGTCATCCGCCGATACCGCGTCTCGGGCCTTCCGGCGAAGTTCCTCATCGGCCGGGACGGGGTCATCGCGGCCCGCTACGTCGGACCCTCGGACGCGGCCCGGCTCGAAACGGACATCGGAAAACTCATCGAAGGAGCCCCTCAATGAAGACACACGCCATCGCGGCGCTCGCCGCCTTGCTGCTTGCGCCGAACCACTCCCCGGCGGCGGAGAAGGGGACGCGCGCCGCCCCCGCGGCGCGGGCCGCCATCGACCAGGAAGCCTTCTACCGCCACCTGCGCAAGGCCTTCAGCACCCCCCCGGGCATGAAGTTCACGCTCAAGGACCTCAAGCCCTCCGCCATCCGGGGATTCCAGACCGGCCTCCTGGAGATCGGCAACGGCCCCCAGCAGGTCCAGCCCGTGCACATCAGCAACGACGGGCGCTTCTATGTCCTGAGCGCGGCGTTCCGCTTCAAGGACTCGATGATCCCGGGTCTGCGTTCCGCCGCCGCCGAAGCCGGGAGCCCCGAGCCTCCCCCCGTGCTCCTGACGGCCGACGGGAGCCGTTTCCTCCTGGGCCAGCCCCAGGACATGCGGGAAGACCCGGACGCGGCCAACCGGGCCAAGATGCGGCTCAAAGGCGTGCCCTCCCGCGGACCGGAGGACGCGCCGGTGACGCTCGTCGAGTTCTCCGATTTCCAATGCCCGCACTGCAAGAAAGCCCACGACATCCTGGAGAGTGAGCTTCCGGCCGCGTTCCCGGGCAAGATCCGGGTGATCTTCAAGAACTATCCCCTCACCAACATCCATCCCTGGGCTTTCGAGGCCGCCGTCGCCGCGGCCTGCGCCGGCATGAAATCCGGGGAGGCCGCCCACGCCATGGAAGTCTCCTTCTTCGCGGAACAAGCCTCCATCCAGAAGGCCGACATCGGGAAGAAGGCCCTCGAGTTCGCCCAGAAGGCCGGCTTGGACGCCGTCTCCTTCTCGGCCTGCTTCGACCGCCAGGAATCAAAACCCCTGGTCGAGGCGGACATGGCCGAGGCCGCCACGCTCGGCGTCAACGGCACCCCGGCTCTCTTCGTCAACGGCCGCCGCATCCAGGGCTATCAATTCGAGGCCATCCGCCCGGTCATCGAGGAGTTGCTCGCGGACTCGGCCAAGAAATCAGCTCCGGAACCTTGACAGGCCGGCAGGGCTTTGTTACTATTGATACTAGGTTTCATTAAATGAACTCCGAAGAGCTTCTCTATCTGCCCCCGGCCGCGTCCGGACGCTCGGCGTACGTCGAGCGCGTCCGGCGCCTCTTCACCGAGTACCTCGCCCAGCGCGGCCTGCGCCTGACCCGCCAGCGCCTGCGCATCCTCGACCATCTGCTCTCCACCGACAAGCACCTTGGCCTCGAGCAGATCTACGGCGTCCTGCGCCCCTCGGGCTTGGGCCGGGCCACCGTGTTCCGCACTTTGAAGATGCTGGAGGAATGCCGGTTGGTCAGCCGGGTCACCGCGGCGAACGGCTCGACGCGCTTCGAGCTCCACATCGAGCGTCCGCACCACGACCACCTCATCTGCCTGGCCTGTGGAGGCATCCAGGAGGTCCGCTGGCCCGGCCTCGAGCGCATCCAGGCCAAATCCTGCCGGAGCCTGGGCTTCTCGCCGGAGTGGCACAGGCACGAGGTGTTCGGCCGCTGCGCGGATTGCCGCAGGAAGGCCGGATGATCTCCCTTTTTTTTGGGATATTAATGAAACTTTGTATCAATAGTGCCCCCGCTTCGGCCCAAGAGTCCGCGCGCGCGCGCTACCTGATGGGGACGATCTGCGAGATCACCGCCCACGGCCCCGGCGCGGCGGCGGGACTGGAGGCCGCCTTCTCGGAGATCGAGCGCGTGGAGTCCATCCTGAGCACCTTTCGGGACCAGAGCGAGCTAAGCCGCCTGAACAAGGAAGGCTCCCATGGAGCGGTCCGAGTCTCGCCGACGCTTTGGGACTCGCTCTCCGACGCCGTGCGTCTGGCGCGGGCCTCCTTGGGCGCATTCGACCCCACCTTCGCCTCGCCGCCCGGCTCGCGGGGCGTCGAGCGCATCCACATGCGTCCCCGGACCCGGAGCGTGCTCCTGGACCCGGGGACCATCGTCCGCCTGGACGCGTTCGGAAAAGGTTATGCCCTGGACCGGGCCGCAGCGCTGCTTCGCGCCAATGGCGTGGGCTCGGCTCTTCTCAATTTTGGGGGCCAGGTCCTGGCCCTGGGAGCCCCTCCGGGCCGTTCCGCCTGGCCGGTGGACTTGGCGCCGCCCGATTGCCCGCCGCGCGCGGACCCGCGCCCAGCCCCCGCCCGCTGCGCCATGCCGGCCCTAACGCTTTTCCTCAAAGACGCCTCCCTATCCACCTCGGGCTCCTCCGAACAGGGAGACCACATCCTGAATCCTTCCACCGGGGAAAAGATACGGAGGGCGTCTAACCTGGCGGTCGTCTCCCCAAGCGCCGCGGAGGCGGACGCCTGGTCCACGGCCCTTTTCGTGCGGGGGCTTTCGAATCTTCCCAAAGCCTTCCCCGGCTGCGCCCTGGAACTGATTCCCTCCCAGGAGGGCTCGCCGACGGCGCCCGAGGCGGTCTTCGCCGGAAATTGCGCATCCCTTTCGCGGGAGGGCCGGATATACTTCCCGCCGAACGACGACATCACGAACAAGGAGACACATCCATGAAGCTCATCGCGTCATCTCTCGTGTTCTGGTCCGCTCTCGCGGGCCCGGCCCTGGGACAGGTTCCGCCGGCTCAAGACCGCATCGGCGAATTGGAAAGGAAGATAGAGGTCCTGGCCGGGGAAGTGGAACGCTTGCGCATCGGGGAGGCCGCGGAAGAGCCCTCTCTCATCTCGGAGCTGGGCCTGGGGCCGGCCGCGGCCAAGATCTATAAGAAATCCTCTAAAAAGGTGTCCGTCGGCGGCTACGGGGAGATGACCTACCAAAACTTCCGCGGACGCAAACAGAACGGGACCACGGCCGGGAAAGCCGATGAGGCCGACTTCCTCCGGGGCGTCCTCTATACGGGGTACAAGTTCAATGATTGGATCACCTTCAACTCGGAGATCGAGTTCGAGCACGCAAGTGAGAGCAAGCGCGGGGAGGTATCCTTGGAGATGGCCGCGCTCGACTTCAGGCCCTGGAAGGCGTTCGGGGTCCGGACCGGGCTATTGCTCATGCCCGTGGGCCTCATCAACGAGGTGCATGAGCCCGTGACTTTCCACGGCGTGCGCAGGCCCAATGTGGAGTCTAGCCTTATCCCGACGACCTGGCGCGAGAACGGCGTGGGAGTGTTCGGGGAAATCGGCCCGGTGGAATACCGTTCTTATCTGGTGACCGGGCTCCAGGCGGTCACGGATTCCGGGACTTCGCCCAAGGTCAAGGGTTTCGACGCCTCCACGGCCCTGCGCAACGGCCGCTCCTCGGGGTCGAAGAGCCTGGCCGACGACTTCGCGCTGGCCGCACGGCTGGACGTCAAGCCCAAGGAGGGGACGGTGGTCGGGGGCTCGTTCTACGCGGGGGAGGCCGACCACGAAGTCGTCGCGTCCGTCCCGGTGACCCTATGGGATCTGCACGCTAAAAGCGAATGGAGGGGACTGGAACTGCGCGCGCTCTACGCGCAGGGTCATGTCGGCAACGCCGACACGCTGAATACCGCGCAGAGCATTGCCGCCGGCTCCAACAAGTCCGTCGGGTCCGGCTTCTTCGGCGGCTATCTGGAGACCGCCTTCGACCTGTTCTCCCTGCGCCCCACGGGGGGGCATTATCTCGCCCCGTTCCTGCGCTACGAACGCTATGACACGCAATGGAAGGTGCCGACCGGCTGGACGAAGAACCCCTCCAATAGCCGGATCGAATACACCTTCGGCCTGACCTACAAGCCCGTCTCCCAGGTGGCGGTCAAGGCGGACCATCAGATACTGAAAGACCAGGGCCTGACCGGGATCGGACAGACGAATCTCGGGATAGGGTATATATTCTAAACTACGGCGGCGCGGGCCTGGGGTCCGCGCCGCCCGTTGTTTTTTCGAACTTATATGTTCAACCGATCGCTGATAAGAAGTTTCTCTCTTCTCCTTGGCCTATCCGCGCTGTCGGCGGCATCCGCCCCGGCTTGCCGCGCCAGGGTGCTCCTATCCCAAAAAGACGCCCTGGCCCTGGCCTTCCCCCCCGGCTCCTCCGTCGAGAGGAAGACCGCCTTCCTGACCCCGGAGCAGGCAAAAGAGGCCGAATCCTCGGCCCGGGCCAAGCTCGGCTCCAAGCTGTGGACCTATTACGTCGGCTCATCGAGCTCCGGAACCCTGGGCTACGCCTACTTCGACAGGGTCATCGTGCGCACCTTGCCGGCCGCGGTCATGGGCGCCGTCGATGCGCGGGGACGCCTGCGCTTCCTCGAGATACTGAGCTTCGATGAACCGGAGGACTATCTTCCGGCCCGCCGCTGGCTCGACCTCTTCAAGGGCAAGGGACCGGAGGACGACCTACGGGTCCGCGGAGGCATACGCAACGTGGCCGGCGCTTCCCTCTCCGCCCAGGTCTTCGCCGAGTCGGCCCGCCGCATGCTCGCCGTCCATGGGGTGCTCCATCCCTCCGAGCGGCGGGAGGGAACGCCGTGAAATATCTCCAATCCGGAGGCTTCCAGCACCAGCCGCTCATGCGGCTGACCCTGGCCTTCAGCCTGCTCCTGCTCTTGGGCCTCTGGGCCACCAATTGGGCCATGTTCCTCTCGCGCATGTCCCTCACCCCCTCCTCCGTGGCCGCCTACTATCTCGGCTCCGAGGAGGATTTCCGCAACCCCAAGACCGCGGCCGCCCTCCTTGAGACCACGCACATGCACCTGCCCATCATGGCCGTGGTCCTGCTCCTGCTCACGCACCTCCTCATCTTCGCGCCTTACTCCGATAAGGCCAAGGTCTTCTTCGTATCCGCCTCTTTCTTGAGCGCCTTATCCAACGAAGGTTCCGGCTGGCTGGTCCGCTTCGTCCATCCCGGCTTCGCCTGGCTCAAACTCATATCCTTCCTCTGCCTGCAGGCGATGCTCGCCTTCCTCCTCTTCGCCCTGGCCGTCTTCCTCCGCTCCGGGCACTCCTGGGCGCCGCACCCTCCGACCCGCTCCAAACACTGAAAAGGCGCATCCTTTTCTAATATAATCCCTAAGGGGTTGTGAAACAAAAACATGGATACTTTGGCTGAGGTGATTTTGGAGCGAGACAAGAAGCGAGGAGCGAGCGTGCCCTCTGCGGCACGTAAGCGACGAGCGACGCGGTCGCAGCCCAAAAGCGCCCAGCCCCTTCGGGGTAGGGGGAACCACGGTGTGGTTCCCCACTGGGATGGCCGTGGGAGGGGGTGCCCGGAGGGGCGCCCATCTTTGGACGACTTCTTCGTTGCTCGTCGGTTACAATGCGCTGCGGCATTGCTCCCTCCTCGCGCCTCGAATTCATCTCAAACATGGGCCTCCAAAGTATCCATGTTTTTATTTCACAACCCAAGACGATGACCCAAGCCCTCCCGGCGGCCTTCACCGGCCTGCTGGCCCTCTTCGCCCTGAACCTGCTGGCGCGCTCCTTCGGAGCCGCCCTCCTGCCGGGCATCACCGCCACCGCCCTGCTGGCCCTGGTCCTGGCCTCGGCCACCGGGACGGGCCGGCTCCTGCTCAAGGCGTTCGGGGCCCGGGAGATGAGCGAATCCGAGAAGACGCTCATCGGAGCCACGCTGGGCCTCGGCGCGCTCAGCCAGGCGGTGTTCCTGCTCGGCATGGCCGGGTTCCTGCGCGCATGGACCGCCTCCCTCCTGCTCGCGCTCATGTGGGTGGCCGGCTTCACCGAACTGCGCGAGCTCGCGCGCTCCCTGGGCGCCAACAAGAACCTGCTCTTCGACCGCCCGGTCTCCTCCCTGGCCGTGCTCATCCCGCTGGCCGCCGCCTACCTCGCCGCCTTCGCGCCGCCCCATCAGTACGACTCCCTCGTCTACCACCTCCCCATCCCGGCCGCCTACGCGCGGGAGGGGCGGATATTCCCCGTGGAGCACCTGGTCTACACCCATTTCCCCCAGAACGGCGAGATGCTCTACACCCTGGGCCTGCTCCTGGGTTCGGACGTGCTCGCCCAGCTATTCACCTGGCTCTGCGCCCTCTTGAGCGTATGGTGGCTCCTGGAGATGGGCAAGCGCGAGGCGCCCATGAGCGCGGTGCTGCTCGCCTGCGGCCTGGTCGCCACGCACTCGGCCCTGCTCCTGCTGGCCTCGACCACCTACGTGGAATGCGTGGTCATGCTCTGGATCACGGCCTCGGTGTTCTCCTTCCTGCGCTGGCGCGAGGCGCGCTCAAGGGGCTGGCTCGCGCTTTCGGGAGTCTTCGCCGGTCTCGGGGTGGGGACCAAATACTACGCCGGGATCACCCCCGCCCTGCTCGCGCTCCATCTCCTTTTCCGCTGGGCGGCTTCCCTGCGCCGCGCCCCGGCGGGAGGCGACACCCAGCCCCTCTCGGAGCCTTACCGCGAAGGGCTCGAGCGCTTCCGGGACCTGGCCCTCTTCTCGGGCGCGGCCGCGGCGGCGGGCTCTCCCTGGCTCATCAAGAACGCCCTCACCGTGGGCAATCCGGTGTTCCCTTTCTTCTATCGCTGGCTCCCCGCGCGAGGCGTGGAGTGGACCGCCGGCATGGCGGGGCGCTACTTCGACATGCTCGTCGAATACCGCCACCGGGGCGACCCCTTCGGGGAGCTCGCGCGCTTCTTGTGGCAGGCGGCCTTGGGCTCTCCCCGCTACGGAGGCGGAGCCGACATCCTGGGCAGCGTCGGCTGGGGGCCCCTCCTCGCCCTCCTGCCCCTGGCGTTCTGGTCCGCCTCGCGCAACCGCTACATGCGCGCTCTCCTGGCCTATTGCGCCGGGCATTTCCTCCTCTGGTTCTCGACCGCCATGGTCCTGCGCTTCCTGGTCCCCGTGCTCCCCCTGGCCGCTCTGCCGGCGGCCTGCGGATTCCAATCGCTCTGGGGAGGCCGCGGCGCGCTCGGGCGCGCGCTCCTCGCCTCGGCCGCGGCCCTGCGCGTCGCCGTCAACCTGGGCTTCTTCCTCCATGTGCACTCGCTCTTCGGGACGCTCCCGGTGCTCACCGGAGCGCAAAGCCGGCGGGAGTATCTGGCCGCCAAGCTCGACTACTATCCCTGCGCCCGCTTCGCGGCGGAGCGCCTGCCTCAAAATGATAGAATCCTCGTCGTGGGAGAGCAGCGCGGCTATTATATTTCCCAGCCGCACACGGCGACCACCGTGATGGCCCCCAACCGCTTCGTCCTGCGGGCCAACGAGGCGGAGGACCCGGGGGAACTGCTCCGGGCGCTGGGCCGGAACTACCGGCACATCCTGCTCGTCCCCCGCGAAGCCAAGCGCCTGGGCGAAGGGTACGGGATATTCGCCTTCACCCCGCGGGGGGCCGCGAACTGGTCCGCCCTGCTCGCGGCGTCCGAGACCGAATTCGAGGAGACCGGCCGATGCGCGCTGTTGAAGTTGCCGCGATGACCAACGCCGAACTCTACTGCGCGGCCACGGCCATCGCCGCGGGGCTCTCCTTCGTCCTGACCCCGGCGGTGAGGGACTTGGCCGTGCGCATGCGCTGGCTCGACGAGCCCTCCACCTCCATCAAGACGCACAAGGTCGCGGTCCCCTCCCTGGGCGGAGTGGCGATCTGGCTCGCCTTCACGCTGACCCTGGTGGCGATGCGCTTCATGACCAATTTCCCGACCGGGACGCTCTACCGCCTGCGTTCGCTCCTGGCCGGAGGAGCCATCGTCTTCCTGCTCGGAGTCGTCGACGACCTGCGCAAGCCCGCCGGGGTCGACTACCGCGTCAAATTCATCGTCCAGTTCCTCGCGGCCGCGGCCCTCGTCTATTTCGGCATACGCCTTCATTTCATCACGCCGGAATACCTGGCCGTGGCCCTGACCCTGGTCTGGGTCGTGGGCATCACCAACGCCTACAACATCATCGACATCATGGACGGCCTGGCCGCTTCCCAGGCGGCCATGGCCGCGCTGGGCTTCCTGCTCATCGCGCTCCCCTCCGAGGAGATCTACGTCAACTTCGCGGCCGCGGCGCTCCTGGGCTCCTGCCTCGGCTTCCTCCCCTGGAACTTCTCCGCCAAGAGGAAGATCTTCCTGGGCGACGGAGGAGCGCTGCTCCTGGGCTTCATGCTGGCGGCCATGTCGCTGGGGGCCGACTATACCCGCATCAACCCCTTGGGCGTCTACGCGCCCCTCTTCATCCTCCTGGTCCCGATCTTCGACGTGCTCTATGTCATGGTCATGCGCATACGCAAAGGGCAGTCGCCTTTCCGGGGCTCCAAGGACCATTTCGCGCTCCGGCTGGAGGCGCTGGGCCTGGGCCGGGGACAGATCGTGGGGCTTTCCCTCATCGGGTCCGCCATCCTGACCGTCTGCGCCTTTCTCGTGACCCTGGTCAGCACGGCCTGGGCCGTCTGGATCTATTTCGTCGTCGGGTTCTGGATCATCTTCCTCTCCCGGCACATCTCCCGGGTGGAGATGCGCTGATGCCGGCTCCCGCGTCCGTCGAGGTCCTCATCCTGGGCGGGGGCTTGGCCGGCCTCTCGACGGCCCATCACCTCGGCCGGGGCCTGCGCTCCCTGGTGGCGGAGAAGGACGAGAGACCCGGCGGCCGGGCCGGCTCCATCGCGAAAGACGGCTTCCTCTTCGATCATACCGGCCATCTCCTGCATCTGCACGACCCCTACGGCAAGAAGCTGATCCTCTCTCTCTTGCGCGGAAACATCGGCGCGCACCGGCGCGACTCCCGCATCCACTCCCATGGGGCGTTCACGCGCTATCCCTTCCAGGCCAACACCTTCGGCCTGCCCCCGCGCGTGGTGGAGGAGTGCTCGGCCCTCTTCCTCAAGAATCGGCTCCTGGGGATTCGCCCGCCCGAGGGCGCCTCCTTCGAGCGCTGGTGCCGCGACACCTTCGGCGAAGGCATCTGCCGGAACTTCATGTTCCCCTACAATCTCAAGCTTTGGAGACGGCCGCTCTCCGAACTCACCACGGACTGGCAGGGGCGTTTCCTCCCGAAGCCTTCGCCCGAGGAAGTGCTCAACGGAGCCCTGCTCGACCAGCGCAAGGGTTTCGGCTACAACGCGACCTTCCGCTATCCCCTGCGGGGCGGGTCCCAGGCCTTGCCGGACGCCCTGGCCGCGCGAGTAAAAGACCTCCGCCTCGAGGCGGAAGTCCTGCGCGTGGACTTAGAGCAGAAGACCGCGCTCA